>JBATMM010000204.1:0-9770 GCA_049289835.1 Saprospiraceae bacterium
GGTATCAGTTTGTGGACTGAGTGGGCAAATATCGAACATGCTGTATTGACAGGAAAAAAATATCATCTCCCCATCGTCGACGAATTACAAGCCGGCATTATCGTCACACTCAGTAAAATTGAAAAACCTGATTACGAACAATTTACGGACGAAGAAATATGGTGGCGCTTACATAAGAAACATCACATTGGTTTCATCTTCCAGCACAAAACCGGAAAACGCATTGAAGAATTGCTTGCGAAGTATGCACAGATTATCAGGGAGGAGTATTCGACTGTGGTACCATTAAAAGAGTAAAAAGAGATAGGTCGTTTCGACTAACGCTCAACGACCCGCGGATTGCTTAAGAGAAACAGTTTAGATCAAAAATTAACAACTCGAGATTTGCATCGGTGAAACAGTTTCGAATAAACGTTAACAACTCGAGGTTTACATCGGTGAAACAGTTTCGACTAAATATTCAAGATCCACATATTTTTTTTTGTGGAATTTGCTGTTGTTCCTGAATGTGATTATTTTTGAACATCACTAAAGTTGAAAGCAAAATGGAACAAATTGGATACGCATATATCCTTCTTTGCGCTAATGAAAAATATTATACAGGAAGCACAATCGATCTTGATAAAAGATTAATAGATCATCAATCTGGACTCGGTGCGAACTTCACAAGAAAAAATTTACCATTTAAATTGGTATATGTTGAAACTTTTGAAAGAATAGATCAGGCATTTGCTCGCGAAAAACAAATACAAGGATGGAGTCATAAGAAGAAAGAAGCTTTAATAGATTCAGCATTCAATATTTTGAAAAAATTATCCGAATGCCAAAATGAATCACATGCCAACAGTATATACTCGCATTTTGATGAAGATGAAAAACATGGTCCACAAACTTAAATAAACCTGTTGTCCAAATTTAAATCCGTTAGATGCTAAAGTTTAGTTGAAAACAGGTTTGTAGTAAAATCCGTAGGTAGTTAATGTTTAATTGAAACTGCCTCTATAGTATAATCCGCGGGTCGTTGAGCGTTAGTCGAAACGACCAAAATTTTTTATTCATAAAATCCTACGGATCCCCCTACCCATGTCTTATCCTTATTGAATTTCACCCCTATCATCTCCCCCTTGCTTAGTCGGGCAAGATTATTGACGATGATGGGTTCTTTAGCGTCATCAGGCCATAGGAGCATGATGCGGACTTCAACTTTCACAGGTTCTTCCGGCGTCCTGATAACAGGAACGTATTTTACTTTTTCCTGCAAAATGTATTTCGACTTGTCTGCGACTTTATCGATATCTGCACGTGTCACATTGAAAACGACACCTGCTCCCGAAAATGAATACAAAGGTTTGAGTACATAGTGCTCTAGATCCTGCGGGATAGAATCGATTTGATCGAGAAAAACGGTTTTAGGTACAAAGTCACTTTCAATAAATGGCATTGTAAATTTTGAAATTCTGAAAAACCAATTCGGATGCCCTACCCATTTCAAATCAAGGTCATCTGTAAAATTGAATTTCAGATCGAGGTCTTTGCGGGCAAGTAATTCATCAAAAATCACGCGGTTGTACATGCGTTTGATCTGGATTTCCTTTCCCTTTTCATTTTTGTAAAAAAGTTTATTTCCATGTTTCAGGATATCAGTCACGCATGATATTTTGATACCAAGCACTTTGGCTGTAGCCAGAAAATCAATCTGCGTATTTTGTTTGAAAGGCTCCACATCGATGAGTACAACATTTGCAGGATCTTCATCCCCGACGATGATATTTTTTAATGCCTCTACATAGGTTTGCGGAGTATACCCATTGAAAAGATGATGAACGTATTCAGGAATGTCAAAATGTTTACGATATAAACCTGCGACGATATGCTGATAAAAATATAAAGAAGGAAAACCCTGTACTTCGATTAGTTTAGGTACAATATCGCCGTTCTTTCCTTCACAAAGTCCAAAATCCATCTGAAGAAAAGTAGTGTGCGCATCCTCGTTCGGCACCCTGTACTCATCACCAAGTGAAGGCTCAGTCAATGGTTTGAAATCGGGACGGAGAATTACTTTTTTAATCTCATTGCATGCCTGAAATATTTTATCAGAAAGATATCCTGGAATAAATACCGGCGTCTCCGCAATCCGGAATCCCGGAACATGATCAAACTGGCTATATAAATCCTTTAAAAAAGCCTGGTAACGTTCCTGTGAAAAATGTTTGTTGTATCGGTCTCGGATATCGGGGATCATAGCTCGAAAGATAATAAAAAAAGCAGGGGGCAAGGAGCAGGGAGCAGGGAGCAGGGAGAGTGGCAGTAGCAACAGTACAGACGTTCGAGTGTCTCTGACCTCGAACATGTCTACGGGTTTAATTTATTCAAATGATTTGCTCGCGCTCGAGGACAGAGTGATTTGCGTTTGTTCGAGGTCAGAGACACTCGAACGTCAGGTGTTTCCTTAAGTTCCTAAGTGGTTCAGAAAAGTGAGAACTTCGAAAATTGAAAATCGAAAATCGGTTTTAACCGTTTACGACAAGTGGCTGTGGATCTGAAAACGCCATAATGTGATCAATGGCTCCGTGGATAAATCCGGGAAGGATATGATCTCTTGTGACAGTCAGTCTGTCAGGATGGAGGGCATTGTGCATCATCTCTTCGTAAGTGTTTGAACCATATGTACGAAGGATCATTTCCTTTTTATCTCTGCGGCGGAGATACATGAGCATACCATCAGGATGTGCTTCCGGATGGAATTGTGTACCGAACCATTCATTTGAAAACCTGATGGCCATGAGTGCCTTTTCAGCTATACTGTCCGACTCAATTCTTTCGATGGCTGTGATGACGGCACCTAATTGTTTCAGTTTATTTTCGTCGGGAGAGATGACTTCATATTTTCTGAAGTCGGCACCATAAAATGGTTCATTCAACTCCATGAACAAAGGTTCACTTTCACCGGCTTCCGTTTTGTCAACAGGAACGATGCCAAATGATTCTTTTTCCCTCAGGTTTATTTTCCCGATGCCCAGATGATTACATATCATCTGGAATGAATGACAAACAAAAAACACATACTTTTTGATTTCACTTGAAGCATTGTGTTGCCATATCTGATCCATCAGGGCATAATATTCTTTTTCCCATCCACCTTCGAATTCGAGGGGGTCACCGGGACCACCGGATGAAATGTAGATATCAAAATCGAGTCCGGGTACTTCCTTTTTGTGACGAACATCAAACACCTCATAATCAATGATGGCAAAACGGTCTGCGATCCGTTTAATACTGGCAATACCCATGTTTTCATAGTTATTGTTCATGTCCAGTATGGCCATTCGTACAGGATAATTAATCCTCATTGCGCCAGGAGTGAATATCGTGAAAGCGTAAAGTTACCGCTTTTATTATTTAGGCATTTTACCTTCAACAGAAGCCTTGATAAAATTACCCCAGTTGATATATGATTTGTTGGCTTTGTGTTCAAGTGCTTTTTCGATGGCCATCTCTGCTGCATTCTCTACTACCCATTCGAAATTCTCTTCTCCTACACTGCTTAGATCTGCATCAGGAGCCGGATTACAATAATCGATTGCATAAGGAATACCACCACGTACTGCAAACTCAACGGTATTGAATTCATAACCAAGTGCGTGGTTGATTTTCAACACGAGCTTATGAATTTCTTTCATCAGTTTCGGATCATCAATAGCAGGCTTGTCAATATAGCGAAGATGGTGAGGGTTGCGTGGTTCGTATGGCATCAATCGTACACGATCACCGCCTAAGTAATAGCAGCGGAAATAGGCATCAAAATCAATATTTTCCTGAAGCATCATGACCAGTTGGCCGGTCTCATTGTATTTGGAAAAAAGGTCCTCAAAGCTTGTCACTTTATATACACTCTTCCAGCCACCACCGGAGTGAGGTTTCATATACATCGGAAAGCCACCGAGATAATCTGCTACCATTTCCCAATCCATAGGGAACTTCAGATTGCGGAATGACATCTCAGATGTATCATCAGGACGTGTATGAGAAGGAAGAAGCACAGTCTTCGGAACAGGGACTTTTATTTGTTCGGAAAGGCAGTTGTTGAAAAACTTTTCATCAGCGCTCCACCAGAATGGATTGTTGATGACGGCTGTACCGGTGAGCGCAGCATTTTTTAGATAGGCTCTGTAGAAAGGGACATCCTGGCTGATCCGGTCGATGATGACAGCATAGCCTGATGGTTTGCCCTGAATGAGCTCCTCAACTTTTACAAATTCAGCTTCGACTCCTTTGATGGCTTTGCTGTTGACTCTTTCGACAAAAGCAGGAGGGAATGAATTTTCCTTACCAAATAAAATGCCTATTTTTTTCATGTTGATTACGTATGATGATAAAGTACAAAAGTATAAACTGTATTTAAAACAGAAGGCAGCCCAATGGTTAAAGGGTCTGCCTTCATTCTTTTTTTAAGACATGAATGTTGATATTCCCTGATTATAGGGCTACAACACTGTTCTTTTCTGACGCTACACCACTGTGCAGGTACTTGTCAGCTTCTGTGTCGTTGATCCAACGCTCACCATCCACTAAGTAGCGGAACTGGTATTCGTGGCCGATTTCAAGTTCAATTGTTTTTGTAAATGAACCATCTTTAAGTTTGCGCATGGTAAATTCTGAAGGATCCCAGTTATTGAATTCGCCGAGGATAGCTACTTCTTTTCCACCATTGATCACTTCTGGTTCAACGGTAAATGTCACCTTACATAAAGGTTTTGACTTCAAAAATTGTTTTTTAAGACTCATGATATTTGTGATTTTTCTGTTGGCAATTTGCCTTTCAGGCCGCAAAGGTAGTGTTTTGTTGCTAAAAATCGCTACAGAGTTGTAAAACGTTTGTTAACTGCCTGTTAGATGAGGCAAAATCAGGGTAGGTAAAGATAAATCAAACCTAATTTTTCTTAGGGTATTTTTGGTATTCTATACACTCAGCCAAATTAACCCCTACTGTTCATCGGTTTGACCAAATATATCACCCCTATGGGGCTTTCTAATTTTTTCGTCCTTTCGGACTACAGATATGACGCTCCTAAGGAGCTTGGTAATCTCCATTTAAAAAATCACTAGGAATATTGATAATTTTTTTCTCTGAGAAAATTTGCAATGCTCAGTAAACGCCGAATGTTTCATGCCCTATTGATTTAAATTGAACATTTCCTTGATCACAGGAAAGCAAAATATTCCTTCACATAGCTAAGTAGGAGCGGCATATTTTTGAATCTCACTTTAAAATAAAATCATTTCAGATAGCTCCATCGAAGCGGCATATCTGTGGTCCGAAGGACCAGATGCCAGTTTAGAGCTCCGTAGGAGCGGCATATTTTTAAATCTAATCTTAAAATCAAATCATTTCAAATAGCTCCATCGGAGCGGCATATCTGTAGTCCGAAGGACCAGATGCCAGTTTAGAGCTCCATAGGAGCGGTATATTTTGCAATGGATTTAATAAATCTGAAATTCCAAAGTCAAACGAAGGAAGGTGTTCTAGTATCCCAACAGGCTTTTCTTCTGAAGCTCAAAATCATCTTTGGAGATGACGCCGCGTTCCAAAAGCTCTCCCAGATCTCCGATTTTATCGAGTACCGTGGTATCGTAATAACTTTTGTCCTGAAGCAAATCTGGTTGAGGAGAAGTAAGATGGGCTACCTGGCGATAACCGTTCTGGACAAAAAAATCGAAATCGGGCAAGGATCTTAACCAGGTCAGAGCTTCATTGTGGTAGATCTCTTCGAATTCCTGGAAGCCGAAATCGACGGCACTGGCCAAATGGAAATAGGATTGTTTACCGTCTTTAGCTAAAGAGTAGCAGCAGGCCAGCATGAAGTGTGTCTGGGGATCATTGTAGTCATACTGCAATGCATCTTCAAAATATTTGCGAGCCTGATTGTAGTCCCCGGACTTATAGGCTATAAATGCATCTTTAATGAGATAACCTCCTCTGGATTTGCGTGCCTGGGGTGTGTCACCTTGTTTTTTCATGCCGGATTTTACGGGTTCCTGTCTTCGTTGTTGCTGAGGCGCGGCAACACCTTTATTATACCTGGCATTAAATTCTGCCTGGGGCATGACGAAAAATAGAATCCCTTCGATAACTGAAAGAATGGCTAGAGCAACCATAAACCATGGAAAACGTCCTTCTGTAATAGCCATCAGAGATATAAAAAAGGCTATGAAATTGGCAACCCCCAGAACTTTCTTGTCGAGATAAAACCGGTGTGCTCCCCACATCCCCAATGTCAGCGCGAGGACGCCTGCGACTATTTTTGATTTCCCATATTGGACGGTATTGTCCATCGAAGGATTATAGGCAGGTTGGCTTTGAATCGCTTTAGCCTGGGGAGAAGTGTAGGTCTGATTACGTACCACTGGCAATGCCATTCCTTTACTTGAAATAGCATATAGCGGTGTGTCGCCTGCGATATTCTTAAGCTGATAATTACCGACATGCATCGCCTGGAGCCAGGCGTGGTTGCGGATATCTTCGAATACACGCTCGGAGATGTAGACGCCGCCGGGTTCGCAGACGGGTTCGATACGGGCTGCAACATTAAGGCCATCACCGAATGCATCTGTTCCATCATAGCTGATATCACCGACATGAATTCCTATTCGGACAGGTACTTCAGGATCTTTCTTGTATTCGATCTGCATTTCGACAGCGCATTCCACCGCATTGACGCTGCTATGGAAAATACTGAGGGTACCATCGCCAAAAAACTGGAGGACTTCACCGCCGTACTTCTCATGCTGCGCCAGGAGGATACTTCTGTGTCTTGACCGCAGTAAGAGTGCACGATCTTCATTGATGTGCATCAGGTGAGTATAGCCTACGATGTCTGTGAAAACGATGGCAGCTAGTTGGCGCTTGAATTTACCTTCCATTGTGGGGAGTAAAGATAGTTTAATGGAGGTGGAAAGAGAAGGCGAAAAAAAGTAAAAAATATTAGGCTAAGCGGTCACATATCAGGGGGTTCGAGACATATAAGAATATGGAAAATTGCAAAACGGATTTTGTCGAAATTCGTTTGAATTCGCCTCATTCTATTTTAGAGTTGAAAACATATAAAAAACCATTTATGGCCTTCTCAAAAGCAAGATTTTATAGTCGTAAAGGTAGAATTACAGCTAAATACTTCAAGACCTTCGGTCATCCGGCCAGGCAGTTAGTAATTCTTTATCTGGCATCTTATGGACCCAGTGCAGTTGAAATATTTTCCAAAGATCATCCTATATCAGCTTCTTCCATGTCTGATCATCTTGAACAATTGAGGGAGGTTAGTCTTATATCATATAAAGAAAAGCATCCGAACATCGTGTATGAACTTGAGTGGGAGAAGATAATGAGGGCGAAAAAATATATTCTGGAATTTTTTGAGGAACTCGAAAAATTGAAGAATAAATCACACCAATAACACTGGAGAAGTCATTCGGATTTTGTCGAAATCCCATGGATAGGACCTATATAAACATAGAACATATTAATATAATAAAGTTATGTTTTAGCAAATTATTGTCGCCAGCATCTTCGATATCCGACAATTCTCCAAAATATCCATCCACCACCGTCTACTTCTATATTCAAACTAAGAATAGATTATGAAATATCAGACAAATGAGTCCGCTTTATGGTTTCTTAAACATATACGTCCCTTCATTTTAAAAAATGAATAATTGGCGCCCATACATCGGGAAAGCCATGAAATCAACTTTATATTTTATTACATGCTTCCTGAACTTTTCATCTTCATTGAGTTCAAGCAGACGATCACCTGAGCCTCGCAATACTCGTCTTAAAATATCCATCCGGAAAGGCACCATAACCAGGGATATTCACCAAAATTTCCTGCGTCTGAAGATTCGCGTCAAAAGAAAATGCAGAGGGCTCAGCAGTTGTGATTCCACCCCCTTCAGTCATGGTTGAAGCGCCAGGACATGCTATTTCAAATGATGGAAGCTGACCGGTTGGATAAGAAATTCCAGACACACCGATATAAATCTGATGTGTAACGGAAAGATAAAATCCGGTAAGTTTTATCGAATCAGGAGTATTGTATGGACCATCTCCTCTTTCCATTACGGTAGTTGTACATTCTGTCACCGGATCATACAATTGTCCCGGTGTGATCTCCGCTTTCGAATTGACGACATTATATATAGTGACCGAATCACCTTGCCTGAGCACTTTCATGTAACCCAAATCTTTTTCTGTAAACCAATTATTACCCACGGGTTGGATCGAACGGCTCGAAGAAAACGTAACCTGATAATAGGCCTCATCACCATAGACATTAATTTTGGAATGATACGTAGGATTATTAACCGTCCTGCCATTTTGAGTGAAACTTAAATTATGGAAAGTAACAGAGACATCATCCGGATTTTCTGACGGAACCGAAGCCGGTGCAGTATATATGGCTCTGTCATCACCCATTTTTTCTATCGTCCCTGCATCCGCATGCCATGAAGTGGAGATTGAATTATCTGTATTAAGGTGATGAAGTTCTATACCCTGTGCATCGGTGATCGAACTGAGCTTACCGACGAATGTAATTTTTAAGGTTAGTTGATCTTTTAAATAAACAGATGCTTTGCGCGGTCGGAGTGTAAGACGTTCAAAAAAAGACCAGTCCGAAAAATGCCTGGTCTTCACACTTATTTTGTTTTCAGGCTCATTCAATGATATTACTTCCGGAGCAAGCCAGGTATGATCTACATCCTGATACGCAATACCTAAGACCTTTTCATCTACAATAGAAGTATCTGCATAGGTAAAGCTAAGGGTGACAGGTTGTAAGAAAATTGTTCCCTCAGGTGACAACCTATAAGCACTTCCTACACCACCCGGACAATAATTACTTATAGCTTGTATGCCAAATACTGTGGCTGTATTGACAGCTCCGGCAGGAATAGTTAATTGCACTATTCCATCTCCGGATGTCAGTGTACCTCCTGTGGCATCAATAGATGCTGTTACCGGCGAACCAACCGGTGTTCCGACATGTGTAATTAGTGGCTCTTTATTTTGTGGGTTGACCGGATCGTCTTTGCCGCAACTCAGGATAAATGCAAAACAAATGGAGATTGCAACGAATCGAAAAATTGAATTTTTCATGCCTATCAGTTTCAGGTATGCTGAGCGATAGGCTCGAAATTAATTTGGTTTACTTAAGATGGCAATAGAACGAAAGTTATGGCAACAATACTCAATTATCCACCAACTGATACCCCACTCCTTTCAACGTCAATAACTGCACCCCCGGATCCATTTTTAAATATTTCCTCAACCGTGTTATATAAACATCTAAATTCCGGCTATTAAAAAAATGATCATCTCCCCATACCTGTAGAAGAATTTGCTTACGCTCTACAGGAGAACCAACTCTATCAATAAACATCTTTAATAATTCATTCTCCCGATGTGATAGGGTCACTGTCTCGTTTCCATTCTCAATGGTCATGCGAATGGGATCGAACGATAACTCACCAATTTTAAATTGATCAGGTTTCGATTTCCCTGACATCGACAGAAGATTTCCGATACGGGCCATCAATTCTTCAAGACTAAAAGGCTTTTTCAGATAATCATTGCCACCGGATTTGAAACCTTCGACAACATCTTTTGACTCACTCTTTGCGGTGAGAAAAATAATCGGTATCGATTTATTATGTTGTCGAATCAACTGCCCGATTTCAAATCCACTCTTACCGGGCAACATCACATCCAGGATGCA
>JBATMM010000205.1:0-10312 GCA_049289835.1 Saprospiraceae bacterium
TCGGTGTCGGCGCAGTATTTTGTGATGCGTTGAAGGATGGTTTGATTCATCCTGTCAAAGATGAAAAATTCTTTTTAGAATAATGGCTTATCTGGTTTTGATCGTAGGCTACAAAAAAGGGAATTAAATCTTAATCCACTTTTCTGATCTGGTACGACCCTTAGAATCTGTTTTGATCAAAATGTATTCTCCCGGAGGATAACTATTTACCTCCGTGACAACTGTTGAACTGCCCTGACTACAAGTAAATTTGGCGATCATCCTCCCTTGCAAATCCGTAATCATATATTGCATCATTTCATTCTCCTGCTGATATACATATAACACATCCGAAGCAGGATTTGGATAAAGGCGAATAGGATCAGGTAGCATAGGATCATCTGTCTTGACTATATTCTGGCAGCCCGGCACAGCGCAACCATATTCATCTACATAAAGTAACCAGGTATATATTTCTGTCTTTCCTGGACTTAAAGGTTCCTTATTTGCTTCTCCACTCAATAAATATCCTCCTTCGGGGTGTGGAATTATGTCGTGGAATTCTGATATGCTAAATAAGAAATCCGATTTATAATACCATCTTGACCATAGGCTGTCTCCATCATTTGAGACTTTAGATATCAAAGCTTCAAACCTCAGGTTCTCACCCTTTTCGTTATAATTGGATCCGCTATAATAGATTGAATCACTGAAGTTTGTTTGTGCACCTGCAGCAATAAATCCATCTCCCAGATTAGAAGGGATCAGACAATTGAATGTATAATGAATATCGATGTAAAAATCTCTACCCATCGGTCTTTGCCAGAGAAATTTTCCCATTGAATCAACTTTATAGACAGAAGGTCTCCATTCATCAAAATAATTATTCCCGACCACATATTTTCTCCCGATACAATTGGTGCTTACAATAGAACCTTCATGATCAATAAGTAAATCTTTTCCAAATATTTCCCACGTTTCATCATTTGAAATGTAGCGATGCGTCTCGATGAAATTTTTATCCAACCATACGATTGTGGCATGAGATTCAAAATCAAGCGTCCAAGGGTCACCTCTTCTTATGTATCCTCCTAAAATATATCCATTTGGTCCAATGAGTACATCAGTTATCTCCTGATCAAAATCCAAATAACCATTAAAATAATAAATTAAACTTTGATCAATTCTATTAAATAAGCTTAATTGAGTAATGTTATGATTATGATTGATTAGTATTGAGCTATTTACAAGTAAATGAGTAGAATCAACCTGATGGATTGAATATGAAAATGGTGGGATGCTATTATCAATTTGATTTAGTAATTCATTTCGTTGCACTATCCGGCCAGTATGTATGTTAAATTGGAGAATTTGAATTGGAGTAGTGCCAACAAAAACTGTGTACGCCAAAGAGTCAATTACGGCACAATTAAGGTCATAATAGAACCTTTCCTCATCTCGATCTAATGTATATTTAGAAAAATTAATGGTGCCATCATATTTATATGAAGTAAAAATTGACCCCAGAGAATTCCACGGTACAGTATCAGTTCCATGACCAATAATAAAAAAACCATCTTGGGTCCCTTTTATCATATCTCCAAATGATTGATGACTTACCAGGGGGTAGAGGGTATCTATTCTTGCCTGACCAGTACAAGCAATTAAATTCGTCCCAGAAAATAAAATAAATAGAATAAACTTATGCATGTTAGATGAAATATGCTAATAAAAATCAGGAGTCATCATAAACTGATGACTACATCCAGTCTCATATCAGGAAACTGAAATTAAAATATTTTTATCATTTAGTTGGCTGATGGTATTTTCGTTTGCTATCACCATAAAGTAACCTCCACCCCCAGCACCACATAATTTTACATACACACCGGGATTAGACACCAGTTCATCCCATCGCTTTTTTACATGGTCCGGAATCATTTCAATGAAATACTCTCGCTGAAACTGACTAATGATACTGATGCATTCTTCCAGTAATTTATTTTCACCTGCCAGGTAAAAATGAATGGCATGCTCCACAACCGGAATGAATTGCCTTTGTATCTTTTCTGAGAATGAAGGGTCAAGTAATTTATTTTTATACTGAAGCACCAAAGGACCTGTCTCTCTGCCCAGGCCGCTATCAAGCAAATATATTTTATAGCCTTCAGGCCAACCCGGATCTGCTACTGTATGATATCGTCCTTCTTCATCTTTATACACAGCCTTTCGCGTGAAAGAAATTAATGGATCCAAACCAGAACTCGCTCCATGAAAAAAACATTCCATACGCGCCATTATAGCATGAATGACATTGAGGTCTTCATCCGCCTTGAAATACCGGTCATGCATCGCAGCCACAAATGCACCCGAACTACCGATACCATATCCCTGCGGAATCGTGGATTCAAAATTCCAGCCTTTTTCAAAATCAGAAATGATGCGATGTCCTGTTTCCTGATTTATTAAACTTTCATTTTGTAACCACGCAACATATCTGTTCAATACCTCACTCGATGATGGATCTTTCAATGTTCCTTGTACCCATTTACCCTGATATTGATTCAACGGCACCGCTAATGCCTGTGATCCATTCAGTACCGTATATTCTCCAAAGAGTAAAAGCTTGGCCGGATAATTTTCATGCTGTGCAGACATAGTTTAATACTGATCTAAAAACGGTTTCCAATCCGTATCATTTATTGGTTCAATATGCATGACATTTTCCATAAAAGATGTGATCGGCGTCCAGACTGATTCGAGATGCGTGTTGAAAAGTGATGAGCAAATGATATGAGTCCCGGCATCTGCCAGCGCGATTTCTTTTTTCTGATCCGTCGGTGTGCCAATTTCTGAAAACATATCCTTCATTCGTTTCACCGACACCGTTTTATCCTGGTGATCATCATCCTGGTAATAATACAGCATCAGCAAAGGTTCATCCACTTTCGAAAATGTGGATTTTGTCATCGTCGCATTGATCAGAGCCTTCAATCTTGTCAACTCTTCAATGCGATAACGTGTATACCAGTATTGTTGTGCAGGCCCCGGAGCTTTCCATCCATAATATTCCGAGCCCATAATCATTCTGGCTATCTGCAAACCCCAATGGCCTGCCAGCATCGACGAACGCGGATCATAGATATCCACATTCGGTGACATCATGATATGGCCGACTACAAGATCAGGATACCTGGATGATAAGTACAGATCAAAGATGCTTCCTGTCGAACAGGATAGAACAATCACTTTTTCGCCAATAGCTCTTCCAACCTCTATTGCATCAAGTGCAGATTGCATCCATTCTTCATCATTGATATCCAGCAACTGATTATCGCCTTTCAAACCATGCTCAGACAATCTGGAGAGATACATATTGCATCTATAGCGATGCGCCAATGCTTCATGAATGGGATCACCTTCTTCCTGGCTAGCAGCATTGCCGTGAAGATATACGATGCTGTAAGGTGTTTTTTCATAAGGCTTCTCCCAAATTATTCTCGCTTCATTATCTGGTTTCAGCGGAAGTGATGATTCTGCAGTTTTAATGCTGTCTTCAAGAAGATGCAGGTCAGAATTGTATTTCGTCAGGTGCAGGTTAGAGAAGTGAGGAACTGGTGCTTTCGGACCAAGCAGATAAATCAAAGCAAGACTACCTATGAGGATAGCCGAGATGAGAGGCCATTTGCGTCTTTTGCCCCTATATCCCCTAACGAGGACTTTTGATTTTTCCTGATTATTCCTAGCCATAATTTCTCAAACTTTCATACGGATTATCGCAACCCACAGATTTTTGTTTTGCACCTACGGCGCAAGGTTTGATTTTTCTTCCCCGGTGCTACCGATCTATAGCCCCTACGGGGCAAAGAAGATTGCAATAGGATCAAAAAATCTTTTTTCAAAAATTTATTAGCTATACGATCTTACCTGCAATAATTCTATCACTACTCGTTACTTGTTACTCGTTACTTGTTACTTGTTACTCGTTACTAAATACCGAATACTGAATACCGAATACCGATCACTACAAATCCTTATGTCTCTCCCAATAATTCTGATCTTCTATCTCCGACATGATCTGAAGATAATGGTCATATCGCAATGAAGATACACGACCAGCTTCGATAGCAGCCTTGACCGCACATCCCGGTTCTTCTTTGTGCAGACAATTTGGGAAACGACAATTTTTTGAGATAACAAAAAACTCCCGGAAGTTATGAGCTACATCCAGCGGTTCGAGATTATTGTAAGATAACATCTTGATACCCGGTGTATCAATAATATTTCCCCCAAACGTCAATGGATGCATCTCAGCAAATGTAGTTGTATGTTGTCCCTTACCTGAATAATCTGAGATCTCATCTGTCTTAAGACTTAATCCTGGCTCGATCGAATTGATAAGCGTGGATTTTCCAACACCTGATTGACCTGCAACAAGTGAGGTTTTATTTTGAAGAATAGATTTCAACTCATCAAGACCCTCTCCTGTAATACCAGAACAACTGATCACCTGATATCCAATATCCTCATACAATATTTTAAGACCGCCAAATATTTCTTCTTCCTCTTCGCCGAAAAGATCATTCTTATTGACGACGATGACTACAGGAATATTATGAGGTTCAGTCATCAATAAAAATCGATCAATGAAACCAATCTTCAACATCGGACTTACAATCGTAGTGACAAGAATCGCCTGATCAACATTGGCAGCTAAAAGATGCAGATCATGTTTCTTTCGTGGTGATTGCCTGACGATATAATTAGCACGAGGTAAAATTTCCGTTATCAAACCTTTGGTCGTTTCACCTGCATCATATTGCACCGTCACACGATCTCCCACACCTACCGGATTGGTCGTTTTAATATCTTCCATGCGAAGTTTTCCTGCCATGCGAGACGGAAGTATTGAATGATCGGCCAGTCTGATTTCATGCCAACTGCCGGTTACTTTCACCACTACTCCTTCCATCTAAAATCGTTGAACAGGTATGATAATTTCAAACACATTAGGATTATTCTGTCCATCAGATAATAATCTCGAATAGCGAAGGCCTAATGAAATCGGAGGAAATTGAAAATCAACAATCAATTCCGCGCCCACACTTCGCATCCATTTCACAGGAGCATGTTCGTCATCAGTATAAGCTACATCATAGAACGGTTGCAATCTGACCCGACGGGAATAAAAAATATTTCCATATCCAAAATCAGGATACCATATCGGAAATCCATACGTCAGGCTTACTCCATATTGATTCTTTCCATTCACTTCACTATATCCTCTGGCACCTCTGTATGAACTGCTCAGTTGAATGGAATTCTGATCAATGTCCTGCGTTAAATATTCTCCCTGCAAGAGAAAATAATGAGTTGGCATCACCCCTGGAAAAGCGAGATCGGATGACATATACAAAAGTGAAATTGGAACACCGGATACTTCACTGGAATAGGAAAGATCAAATCGCTGACCCCATGACGGCATGGCTTGTCTGTAAGCCTGATTGCGGCTATTGATCAGCAGGATTTTATTTGTGATATAATTAAATGTAAAATCCGGTATTTCTGGAATAGAAGGTCTCAGTCTACTAAGACCCTTATAGTACGTAGATGAAACACTGGCAACCTGCTGATAAGGGCCTACCGAAAAAAACAATGGTATTGAAATACCTGCATTTATATTGTCATTACTTATTCTGAATTTACGACCGTCACTAGCGGTGATTTCTTTTGCTGTCTGGCTTACTCCAAAAGAAATAACCGGATACCACATCCCCAGACGCACATTAGCATAAGGTCCACTCGCTTTTGAATTGCGATTATATTCATATCCTCCGGCTATTGAGATATTGTTGAGAATATTGTCAGATCGAATTTCGGCATCATACGTGGGATCATCAGCCACCACTGTCCAGCTATGGACATTAATCGCATTCGACCATGACGAATATTTTTTTATTTCAAACGTACGTTGGTCTGCAGTTGGAGCCAATAAATTTGTAGCGGCACCTTCTACTTGTTTCACTCCATCATTAAGACCTGTCAACTTCCATTCTCTTCCGGGATGACCGGGTATGCGAATAATCTTTCTTCCATCAAGATGATACTCGGAACAAACGATGTTTTCCTGATTCTCATCCCACGCAGGATCATAGTGCGCAAAATTACCACTACTCACCCGATAAAATATTCCTTCATGCCTGTCAACGGCATAGACCTGGTCAAGTGTATCAAGATTGGTCGTGACAAATATCCATTGATCATGCAAAAAAGGTCGACCCAAAATATTAAAGCTGTAATGCGTGATCAACTTAATATCACCTGTAGCAATATCTTCTTCAACAAGAGCCATTCTTCCCATATCATCACGGGCAGTAGAGATGATCGAAAGCTCATCTTCACTCCAGATCGGATAAGCCAAGTACAAATTATCTTTATTTGGTAGTGTAGCTAATAAGCTTCCTGTTCTCGCATCCAGAATTTGAATCGTATTGTTTCCTTCAAGATCTACATGAAGGGCTGCAATTCGATTACCTGCTTTATCAAGCGAAGGCATAAAAAATCCTTTCCTGGGGCGCAATATTAGTTTCCGCTCAGATCTGTCATCAAATACGACAATTACATTTTTATCTTTTCGGATCCATCGCGGATCAAATCTCAATTCTGTCCATACAAACCGATGATGACTATGATCGAAATAAGGATCTTGTTGCAATCCTAAACTGACCACTTTTTTTTGTTGTCCATCAGGCCCGATTTTATAAATGGCTGTGGTGCGATCGAATGTTTTTATTGTAGTATAAATGTTGCCATCTTCCGCTACATCGGGATAAGCCATATCGAAATAATCATTTTGAAGATTTTTCTCTTCCATTTTAATAAGCGGATACTCTACATCTTTTCCACGGTTCAGTTCCCATTTTCCGGCATACCACTCCATGGCATCTTTGTAAAAAAACTTAGTTCGTTTTCCATAACGAGCTTGTATAGGACCAGAGAATGGCTTGAGCAGATATTTAAATGTTGGAGCTTCCTGCATAATGGTATCCCATGTCTCTTCTCCGAACACATGATTGCCGTATTGAACCAGTAAATAGCCGAGTGAATAATGATCAGGTGTGTATTCTTTGTATGACCCGTTGCGCAACTTGTAGTAATCCCAGGTGACACCTTCTTTTAATTTTTCACGAAAAGGCAATGTAAAACTGCTCAGTCGGCCCCGACCCTGCTGTGTCCATTTGGTTTCGGAATACACAGCATCTCCTTCTCTGAACCAATTGGGGACTGACAAAGCATACATTCCTGAAAAAGCAAGATCACCAAAAATCAATTTTACAATATGACTAATTCCTCTATTGGCGGCATTGACCTGCATGACATGTCTGTATTCATGCATTGATAATAATTCATGCCAGGGTAATGAGCCTACAGCGAAAGGATTTTCATCAGGCTGCAGGTAAAACTCTGATGCATACGGCGCTAGTCCGACATATCCATTTGACACATTCGTTTCCGGCTGCAGTAAAACAGAAATAGGCCTGTATCGGCCATGTGTTGTGATAGGATCTGCCGCTGCGAGCCTGAGCATTAATGAGGCTACCCTTTGGGCTTTATCTTCTTCTCCGGGAGGGAAAATAATACGAAGGCTATCCGTACGAATCTCCTGCCATTTCACACGTGGAGGTAAAAGCCCTATTCGCTGCGCCATGATATTGCCAGCGAATAAAATCATTACCGCCGCCACAACAATTCGAATTCTCTTAAACATTCAGGGCAATGTTATGCTCGTGAATAGTAGCAGCAATATCAATCATCAATGAAGGATCATGTTCGAATGCATTGCCGATGACGATGACATCAGCTCCGGCTTCAAGATTCTCTTTTACTTTTTCAGCAGACCTGATCCCGCCTCCTACTATGATCGGAATCGAAATCGCTCCTCGTACTGCAGCTATCATATCAGAAGGTATCGGCTTAGTAGCGCCACTACCTGCATCCATAAAAATCAAACGCAAACCCAACATCTCCGCAGCGAGCGCCGTACAAACAGCAATATCAGATTTATTGGCAGGTATCGGTGATGTATTACTCATGTACAAAACTGTGGTCCCTACACCACCATCTACAAGCATATATCCTGTAGGTAATACTTCTAATTGACTCAGTTTAAGATATGGTGCTGCGATCACATGCTGGCCAATCAACAAATCAGAATTTCTACCAGAAACCAATGAAAGAAACAGAATAGCGTCAGCATGATAACTCAACTGATATGAATTGCCTGGGAAAAGGATGAGCGGAATGGGACATTTCTTGCGGATCATCTCAAGACACTGATCAAGTTGACTGTTAACCAAAAGACTGCCGCCGATAAAAAAGTAATCTACCTTACAATGAATGGACAGATCGATGATCTGATCAAGCTTCCCCATGCGCATTTGATCCGGATCAATTAATACAGCCAGCTTCTTCTTCCCCAGTTGCCTGGCGTTGATAAGGTCAGTATAGATTTGATTCCGGCCGGTTTCCATCGTTCAAAGATAAAAAAGACCATGGACCATAGACCCTGGACAATGGACGATTGACGACTGACAGTTCAAGGGCAATAAACACAAGAAAACTGTGGTGCTTTAATTTTTAACTATTGCAGCATAGAATTAACTATTGTCTATGGTCTGTAGTCAATAATTACCTAAAAACTCTTGCGTCAAATTCTTAAATCTGTGGTACCACACCTTTAACCATGGTCCATTGTCCATTGTCTATGGTCCTTCACACGAAATGCTTCAGCATCCTGACCTCTTCATTCGTCAGCGGCCTGTAGCGACCACGAGGCAGATTTTTCTTTGTCAGTCCGGCGTAATATGTCCTGTCAAGTTTTATGACTTCGTAGCCGAGATGTTCGAATATTCTGCGGATGACGCGATTTTTTCCGGAATGGATTTCTATGGCCACTTCTCGTTTTGATTCGCCTTCTATATAGTGAAGGCTATCTGCTTTTATTTCACCGTCTTCGAGTGTAACACCTGAGCGAATAGTCTCAAGATCTTTCAGACCGAGATTTTTATCAAGTGTCACCTGGTATACTTTGGGCACATTATATTTTGGATGTGAAAGTTTTTTTGTCAGCTCACCATCATTCGTCAGCAAAA
Source organism: Saprospiraceae bacterium (assembly GCA_049289835.1). Classification (GTDB taxonomy): domain Bacteria; phylum Bacteroidota; class Bacteroidia; order Chitinophagales; family Saprospiraceae; genus Opimibacter. The sequence goes on from JBATMM010000205.1 coordinate 9,132, forward strand.
GAAGACCTGTTGTATTTCGATCTAATCTTCCAACAGGATATACACGTTCACTTATTTTACTTTCGAGAATATCGATGACTGTTTTACGACCTTTTTCATCGGATGATGTAGAAAGAATATTTCGCGGTTTATTGAGCAGGTAGTACACAAATTTATCAACCTTCTTAATGGGCTTTCCTTTAAAAACAACCACATCATTGTCCTTCACCTTGTATCCCATTTCCTGCACGACCACACCATTGACAGTGACATGACCCTGCATGATGAGCGTATCAGCTGCTCTCCTGCTGGCGATACCGCTGTGCGCAAGGTATTTGTTGAGTCTCATTTCTTCCATAAATCAATAGGCAATTAGCAATGGGCAAATAACAAAAATAGGTCATTAGTTGATGAGTACAGATTTCTCCGGATAACTCACCCCCTTCCCCTCTCTTATTGATGAGTTCAATTCACACAGAAACAAAATCACCGGGAGAGAGGGGAGTCATGATTTCATATCGATATCAAATCACCCCTCTCTCACAATGATGTTGTTTTCCACTAAAAAATACTTTAACAAGAGAGGGGAAGGGGGTGAGTTTTCCGAAAACCATTTCCTTTATACCCTTTTAAAATGGAATAGGTTCATCTTCTTCATTTAATCTCGAAGGCCGTGTGATGATCGCATTATAATTATCAACGGGTCCTTTTCCTGAAATATCATTGAAGAAGTCATCACCCGGATCCGTAAACTTGGCATACTGGCTGATGAATTTCAGATTGACCGTTCCTAATGCACCATTTCGATGTTTGGAGACAATGATTTCTGCCTGGTCTTTTGAGATTGTAGGATCAGATTCCATCTCGTAGTAATCAGGACGATAGATGAACATGACGATATCTGCATCCTGCTCGATAGCACCTGAGTCCCGTAGATCTGAAAGTTGTGGACGTTTATTTCCACCACGTGTTTCAACTGCACGACTGAGCTTTGATAGTGCGATGACAGGTACATCAAGTTCTTTTGCCATCGTCTTGAGAGCACGAGATATCGAACTGATTTCCTGTTCGCGAGTACCTCCTCTTTTACTTGAGTCAGGGCCTGCGGTCATGAGCTGTAAGTAATCGACTACAACCAACTGGATGTCATGTTGCATCTTGAGGCGGCGACACTTTGCACGTAACTCGAAGATGTTGATAGC
>JBATMM010000206.1:0-10236 GCA_049289835.1 Saprospiraceae bacterium
TTTTTAAACATCATTCCTTCGTCAATCGCCATAAGCGTAATTTCAAGATCAGGTTGTTCGGGAGCAGTGACTGTGAGCCAGCGCATCCCCGGGCCCATGGCGGCATCCGTATGAACTTTAAATCCAAGTTTATTGACGTAGAAGTCATAAGCACTTTCCTGATTGAGGACAAAGATGCTGACATGATTCATTTTGGTGATCATCTGTTATTTGTTTTTAAATGAAGAAAGCACAATATTCAGAATAACAGAAAAGTCACACATCTTGAAAATTGCTATTTTTTTAACCAGCCCTTTTTTTCTGCAAAACAATTTGGAATATAGTTTAAAGGTTTTTCCGCGACAGCCTGTAGACGTTTATGTTGTTTTAATTGAAATCCTGAAGGAGACTGCCCCACAATCTTAGTGAACAAACCTGAGAATGAACTCACACTACCGAATCCGACTTCATAACAAACATCAGCAACTGACATGTTGGTTTGAAGAAGCAGTTTTGCATGATCGATCCGGACTGAAGTCAGGTATTGATGAGGTGTTTGGCCATAGATGGTTTTGAATAACCTGGTAAAATGAAATTTTGAGAAAAAGGCTTCATCAGCAATACCGGAAAGATTGATATCCTCGTGAAAATGCTCATCCATGAATATCTTAGCCTGGACAATTCGCCTGTATAAATAGATTTTAGGATAAGACTCTATCGGCATGATACAATAACTAATGATGCTCCAAAAATAATCTTAAAAGCAAAGAATTTATTTATCATGAAAATGCAATTGCTATCGCTTCGTCCAGCGAAATTATTTTACCAGATTTATCCATGATATCATTCAGGATATCCGCATCCATAAAGATCTGATGGATATGTCCCACAGATTTTCTATTGGCACTCCAGCCATTAAATCCCGGGTATATATCGGAAAGATCATCGACGGCTTGCATGATCTGAATTGCTTTTGTTTTTTGACCCTGACCTGCAAAGTTTGCTGCGATAGCTGTCAACGCCAGAATGATCATTCCTTTGTCACCTGATTCCCGTCCAAGAGTTAAGCCCATTCTTAATTTTTCAAGAGATTCTTCATATCGATGCAGCATCATGAGACAATTTCCATAAGAAATAAAGGCCCATCCCATCGTAGAATGAAAATTCATTTTAATAAATAGTTGAATGGTCCGCTCAAACCCTTCTCCGGCTTTCTCAAAATCACCGGTATAGTATAGCAAGTTTGATTTTTGAAACTGAGCTATGGCGATGCCCATTCCACCACCTTTACGTTCAGCAAACGCTTCCACTTCATCAATCAGTTTGAGAGCTTCTGTCAGCAAATCCTGAGCCATCAACACTTCGGTGTAGAATGCCTGGCTGCTGATATAGCAAAGCATATCGTTAGATTCTTTTCCGATCCGGATACCTTCTTTTATCAATGCAACAGCATTAAAATCTCCAAGGCTAAGTCCGGTAAGACCGGTATACAAAATGGACCAGGCCAGTTTATCCGTATCGTCTGTTTTTTCAAGCAATGAAGTACTTGCCTTCAGGTAATCAATAGCGAGCGGATATTTTCCTGCATAATAATACATGGCTCCTGTGGAGAGCAATGCCACACCGCAGGTATGAAAATTAACTTCACCTGAATTTGCTTTTTCAATAACCATTGGAATGGTCATACCTGATCGTCCGATCCAGTCAACAGCCTCACTGATGTGACCTCTGTATATCCAGAGCGGTCCTAAAGCAGCAATGATCATCCACGTCGAAGCATTGTCTTTTTTATCTACAGCATAGTTGAAGGCTTGTGAAATGTTTTGATGATCAATTTCAAACTCATCCAGCCATGGAGCAGCATCAGATGTCCAGACTTTAGGAGAGAGTCCGGTAACATACTGACAATAATAAGTAAGATGATTGTCGTCGATTTGCACTTTCCCGGAACTCTCCTGCAATTTCATTGACGCAAACTCTTTTACAGTCTGCAGCATTTCAAACCTGGGTTCTGATAGAGGGTCACCGGAATTGATTTGCAATCTTATCAAACCGAAGTCTGATAATTGTTCGGTGAAATTCATAGCATCGGTATCATTCTTTGTTGTGCATACTGCGTTTGCAGCAGATGTCGTCCAGCCATTGCTGAATACGGAGAGTCTTCTGAAATAAACCTGCACATCCCGATCAAGCAGGTTATAACTCCAGTCAATGGCGGTATATAATGTTTGTTGTCGTGCAGGCAGGTCCCGTGAGCCCTGATTTAAAAGATTCAGGGTGTTGCCCATTCGATCAAGCAATTGCTGTGGTGAGAACAATCGACTGCGGGCTGCAGCCAATTCAATAGCGAGAGGAAGGCCATCCAGTTTTTCACATATGGCGATGATGGCGTTCACATTTTCTTCATTGAGTGGAAGTGATGGATTTAATTTTTGAGCGAGATCTATAAATAATTTTACGGAAGGGAAAGCAATTGCCTCTTCCAATGTTATCTTTTTTCCAGGTTGCGGAATTTGCAAAGGAAGTAATGGGAAAACCTGTTCGTAACGAAGGTGCAACGGAGCACGGCTTGTCGCGAGAATAGTCACTGAGGGACAATGATCCAGAATATCAACTATGAATTTGGTGTCTTTAAGTAGTTGTTCGAGATTATCAAATATGAGCAGAGCATTTTTATCACGTAGATTTTCAATTAATGTTTCTGCGATAGCTTGCTTGCCACTGTCAAATAAGCCTATGGTGCGGGCTATGGTTGCCGGGATTAATTCAGGATCAGTGACAGAAGCAAATTCAATGAGATGAACACCGTCACGAAATTTACTTTCCATGTTTTTGCCGGCCTTTAGGGCAAGACTTGTTTTGCCAGTGCCACCCGGACCGGTGATCGTCACCAGGCCGGATTGTTTTTGAAGTAATTCGGAAAGTGATTTTAATTCCTCTTCCCTGCCGATTAGATTAAGGCGGATCACAGGGAGATGACTTTTCAGGCTGTTTGTGATTTGCCGGTTTGCATTTTGATTTTCAAAACTTTCAGAGAGGAGTACTGCGAGATCATTCAGTAAGAATTCACTTAGTTCATCAGGTGTAGAGAACTTCTGGTAACTAACAGAGCCGGTGGATTCCATTTCCCGGATTAATTTTTCAAGAGCCGGATCTCGCGGCTCAGTTGTTCTTTTGATGTAGATTAGGCTTGGTTTATTTCTTGACAGACGATATTCATCTTCGAGACCTGAAATTTCCATATCAGGTGCTATCCAGCCGTAGCTTTTCCAATAGATGCCTATGAATATATGGCTTTGATCGAGGTATGCCTTGTAAAGGTCTCTCGGTGCATATGGTCTTGCACCCATTTCGAAAAGGACTGGTGTGAGTGTGAGTCTTGTGATGGCTTCTCTGGCAATCCTTCTTTCTTCGGCCAGCTCGTTGATCGTAGAGCTTATGAAAACTCTTAATTTTTGATCGGGAGTTTTGATGGGAGAAGTGGACATTGGAGGGAAATAAAGAGTTAAAGGCAAGTGGTTAAGGATAAAACAAAACTATGATAATGTTTAAGGCAAACATGAATATGTTTAAGGCAAACATGATAATGTTTTAGGAAAACATGATTGTATTTTAGGAAAACACAATTATGTTTTAGGAAAACACAATTGTATTTTAGGAAAACATTAAATGATTGATTTTGAGGATATTGTAGGGATGGCTTAGTACCCGTCAGCCTTATATACTTACAAATCCTCAAAATGTGTAGCCAACTCAGAATTTTTGGGCACCAGCATCAGTATATAATGTCTCGGCAGAAACCAACCCAGCTGCCGCATAAAGTCGCCTAGTTTTTCAGGATGTCCTACCTCTTCTTTGAAGATATTGATGGCCAATTCCTGTACGATCTTGCCATCGATCGTTCTTGAGATGAGCATGATTTTAGGCTGTGATACACCAAAGTATTGCAAATATTTTCTGAGGACGATTCTTGCTTTAGCCGGCAGGTAAGATTCAGAGGGTTGCGCTATTAAAACATGTTCATTCTTTGATATCGTCACTTCAGGTTCAATCAGTACGTTTTCAACCGGTGAATAAAACATTTTATTGATCTGAAGATTGATGATGTCACCATAAGAAAAAACCCAATCGGCTGCATTTTCTTTTGGATTGATGACGACGCCATATCCATTGTCAAGAAGAAAATCTTCAGCCATATTTTTTATACAATAGGATGTAAAAGGTTTGCCAGGTTCAGGAATGTGGAGGCCGAAATACGGGAAACCATCAGGGCCTTTCACGATTTGCGGATCCGTACAGGCAAAGCTTGCGGTCTGCACATCGATCAGAAATTTTTGATTCCAGACTTCATCGCGTTGATCCGCAGGAACAGACAGTAAATCAATAATTGTTTGTGTCTGTGTGATATCACATTCTGGTCGGGTAGTGGACATGGGGTCAATCTGAGTTGAGTATGAAAAGTTGAAACTTAGAAAGTCAAATGTAGAGAACCGAAAACAATATATCCCTGGAGGAAATTATTTTGAGTTAATCAGCGGAATTTGTGGCAAGGAATCCCGATTATTTCATTAACTCCCGGATGCTGGTGATGTGATGATCATCATGTTCGGCGGTGAAGTATGCCATATCGCTTGGCCTCATGAGCACCTTTAGTCTTGGGTGGATTGATTTTACTTCGTGTATTTCATCACTGAGTTGTTCGAGGCGGGAAACGAAAGCAATTCTTTTAACGGAGAAATTATTGATCAGTTCCTGTATTGAAGAGGCATTGTGTTTGGCTGAATTTGTAACTGCGTTTGTCATGTCTGCTGGTCGCAGTGAATCTTTGCGGAGGAGGAAATCATTGATCCTGCCTTCATGTAAAGCTTCGAGATCAGCGAGATGACCGATTTGTTCTTTGATGCTCCATTTGCCATTGGCTTTGTGTTCGGCTTGTTGTTCAGTGATACCGGTTGTCAATTCTTTCAATCTTGCCGGGGTACCACGTAAACGTTCGAGGATATTGGGAAACAGACCGACAGGGAAGTCGAAATTAAATGTCCGGTCAGTCCATAAGGTGCGTTGCATTTGAGATTGGTTTTGTTAAAATGAAAAGAAGTTAAATATTAAAAATACGAAAAGCGGGCCTGATGATTTTGTAAATGTGTTTGCAAACGTTTATGAAAGGGTCGTATTTGCCTTAAATATGTCTTTTGAAGTGCCTTCGGATAATACATATTTTCAACCCCCGAAGGATCCGTTTACAAACGTTTGCAAACGCTTACGAAGTGCACGTATATTGCTTATATACTTTTGGAGCTGAGTGTACTTATAAAAAGGCCGTGATTATTGGGACGCAGCCCGAGCAAAATTATCCTTTTACAAACGTTTACAAACGTTTACAAATGCTTACGAAGTGCACGTATATTGCTTATATACTTTTTGGACAGAAAAAAAACTTTTTCATTTTATATTTTTTCCTTCTGCCTCTTCATTCCCTCTTCTGTATACACTATTCAGAATTCCCTTCTCCATTCCTCATTCCCAATTCTAGCTCTTTATTCGAAGTTCTAAATTCTCTGTTCCCGATTTTCCTCGGTTGGTGAGCTGTAGCACAAGGATGAGTCCAAGCAGGTCGAACCATCATTCATTATTCAAAATTCCCTTCCTTGTTCGTCATTACCGAATTTTATTAAATTTCAATCCTTACATTGTACTGTACAACATCAATTCCTCCTCTTCTCCCGGCATCGTAAATACTTTTTCAAAATGAAACCCAAGCTTCTCGAGCAATTTAATCGACGCGTCATTATGCGGAACCGTAAAAGCAACAACAGGCGAAATGTTCAACTCTTGCCGAGCATAAGCCAGTACAGCTGAAGCACTTTCATATCCAAATCCCTGGTCTATGTATTCCGGAAGAAATGCAAACCCAAGATCCGCCGTATCCAGATAATCACGCTTGAGCAATCCGCAAGCCCCTATAGGAATGCCTCCTTCCTTAAGACTGACTAAAGACAAACCATATCCATTCTCTGTATAACTTTTCATCGGCCCATTCAACAGATATGCTTCTGCCTGTTCAATAGTGTGCACATTCCGATCCCCGATATATTCAAGCCAGCCTTTCGAATTCAAAAGCTCAACGATGAAGGCTGCATCTGAAATATTGAAGTGCCTCATCATTAATCTTTCCGTCTCAAGAATATATTCCATGTTTAGATATTCAAGTCCAAATTCAAAACTCACCAATTTATTTAGCAATGTCAGAATAGTGCCTGGAGGAAAAAGCGAACAATGAAAAACGCCTTACAACATAAATTCATTAAGTGTTTTACTCAGACAGAGGCAAGTCCTGTCAATACTGCTTACTACTCATCTACTACAATTATCCTGGACACCTTCACCCGATGATTTATTTCAAGCTTTAAAAAATATACTCCATCAGGCATATTCAGATCACCCAGATTTATCTTCTCCACATATTTTCCATACCCCATCCATCTGGAATTGATCACTTTATGAATCGCTCTGCCTGAAGCATCACATATCGTCAGACTGACTTTTGACCTTTCATGAAGTTTGAAAGAAACAAATGTATAATCCGATGATGGATTAGGATAATTTTCAAAATCTAAATTCGCACCGGAAAACACATTTTCATTTGTTGCCGTTATGATATCATTCAGGCTGGTGATATCCGTCCAGATGCTCAGGCTTCCATTATTGAGCCTCGTCCATATAGGTCTTATGATTCCATTAGCAGCCGTGATGTTGTTGTAATCACCAAAGAAAACCTGATTCGTGGGTACAAAAGGAGATTCACTTATTTTCCTGTTGATGAATGTATTTCCTCCATCCATGGATACGGCCACAAAGACATCAGTCGAGTCACCAACATAATTTCTCCGGTCGTAAAAAACGAAATAAAGGAATCCTGTTGTCTGATCAATGGTCATCCAGGTCAGAAATTGATTATGATTGGAGAAATCATCATTTACTTTAACGGGACTACTCCACGTGTTTCCGCCATCTGTTGATTTCGTAAGTAACACATCCGTATTCGTTGCACCATTCCGCTGATCAGTCCAGTTGATATAAATTGTTCCGCGATTCGGTCCACTGCTGAGATCACAAGCTGTGATGGGTAACCCATTACATCGCTGTAATCCATTGATGTTATAATCCCATCCACCGGGAATACTATTTACAACTATTTCGTTGTCAAGCCAGGTCAGGCCTTGATCTGTTGATTTATTGAATGTGAGTCCCAATGGTCCTGCCCATCCGACATAAATTTCACCATTCGGACCAACAGCCGGAACAGCTCCTTCCACTGTATTGTCACTATCGAGACAATCGCCGGCTATTTTATTGATTCGCTTCGGAACACTCCAGTGATCACCGCCATCAAGTGATTTTGAAAACAAAATGATACTGCTGTCAGATGGGCTGGAAGACCCGTATTGATCAAACTGGGTCCATGTGATGTAGATATTATTATTCACTCTGTCAATAGCACACCATTGTTTGTCCTGCGCTTTTGTATCATTCAGTCCTGTAAACGATCCATCAGTCCATGATTGTCCATTATCATTTGTCTTCTGGCAAACAATCCGATCGATCCAATGTCCATCAGAAGGATTTGATAAATGAAAAAAGTAAAAAATTCCTGCAGTATCAACGGATATAGTCGGATCTCCCCAAACACCAAAAGATGAACTGAGATGATGTTTGGTCCAGGTATTCCCGGTATCAAGACTGATGTAATAATTATTGAGATTCGCCGCCCCGATCAGCACATTTGGATGTTTTGGATCCATCATGATCGAAGGCTCATTGGGAAAGTCCTCATTGCTGATCATCACATTCTGAGCAGCAAGATGCTCAGTGATCAGTAATAAAAAAATTATGTATTTCATATATCTGACCAACGGCCATTTTAACTGTTTTGCTTTGGCCATTTCTTTATTATTTCGCACGGAATATGCAAAGTGGTTATCCTCCTAAATAGCTAAACAAATTATTTCTCGCAAAGGCGCAAAGACGCAAAGAAATTAATATCACCACATTGTCACATTATCATATCGACACAGTTTCGCAACTCTTTATCCATTATCGCACGGAGCATACAGAGATCACAGAGAAATCAAACTGGATCAGCATTCGTTATTCGTTACTCCTTATTCATTTGTTTATCGTGGGTTCGAGGTTCGAGGTCAGAGACACTCGAATGTCATTATTCGTTACTCGTTACTCGTTATTCGTTACTCACTGAATGACCACCATCCTCTGCACCGCAACAAATCCATTGCTCTGGAGCTGGCAAATAATGACACCAGCTTTTATCCCAAGATCAGCATTCGAAATCTCCACTTTATTCATTCCTTTTTCATATGTCCCTTTGATTTCTTTGAGTAGATTTCCTGACAGATCAACGATTCTGATGGAAGCATTGCCGGCATTTTCAAGGTGGAAACGGATCAGCGTGTTTGAAGAGAAAGGATTCGGCTCGTTTTGGTACAGGATATTTTCACCGAGTGGATTTTCATTTTTCAATACATCAATTTCCAAATGAACAACCTGTAATTCTTCTCCCAGATAAGCTTCAGCAGGCAATCCCGATTGATCCGGTTTCAACATTCCTGATAAATTGCCAGAGCGATGAGGAGTTGCTATGATACTAAACAATACTTCATCACTTCCTATACTCATATTTTTATAACCATTCCAGCTCAAATTGAGTAAACCCTGTGGCGTAATATTGAAATTTTCATTTCCAATATCCAGTTTACCACTTTGTATTTCCCTGATATCCATACCATTTATGTTCAAGGCCAATTGAAATCCAACAACATCTGTAAAATTATCAGATGTAATATCAATTTGAACAGGCGTTCCTGATTTGACTGCAAGGTCACTGATATCAAATCTCAATGTTTTATTGTCTCTCACACTGATATCATTCTCAAGCAAATTGGTCTTCGCATCACCATTGACATCACCGATTTTCACACCTACAAAATTGGCATCCCTGATGTCTTTTTCAAGTGATTCTATTTCGATGGTTTCTTTAAATCCCCATGGATAGGTGCCGATGAGATTTGGATCATCATTTCCAAATCTCCAACTTGTGTTATGTGGAAGTTCAGCGTATATACCTAAGATAAGTTTTCTCAACTCCAATATATCCATCACGCTCACTGTATTACTTTTATTGGCATCAGCAGCGATCATCTGGTATGGAGAATCTAATTTTTTGATTCCCAGCAGATGTTTTTGAATCGTGATCAGATCCAGTGTACTGACGCCATTTAGAAAATCAGTGTTTTTATAACCACTTAAGGAATAATGTTGTCCTGGTTCATTATCATCAAAAGTGTATTGTCCATACTCATTTGTCAATACGTCTACACTGGTTTGAAAAGCCGGATCTTCAGTACGCTCTATCACTACATCATTGACAGCACGCCCGTCTCGTGTATTCACCAAACCACTGATGATCGGTGTGAAATTGAATGGCACACAACTCGCGGTGATATTGATTTCATCCAGATCCCATGCAGCAACCACAGCACCATTCCCTGTCAGGCAATACGGCAATAATTCAAATCGAAAAACAGCAGGTCCGTCTGTAACAAAAAGAATATCATCTGTAAAATCATAGGATTTCTGTGTCCATGCATTGGTAGTGGATATATTTTCTTTTCTATAGATTTCAGTCCCGTTTTTCAAGACGCGTATTCCATATAAGGTCGGAAAATTATTTGGACCTGAATTTCCACTTAGCCAGCTAAAGGTCACCGGTGCTTGTTCGAAAAATGTCAGCCCTGTCAATTGCACAGCTGTATCATGGGCAGGTGTAACAGTTACTTCAAATACAACTGACTTTTCATTTCCCGGATCGTACGTACATCCATCAAGCGAACTCACACACATCGCTATTGAATTATTCACTCCGTTAGTACAGGAGTGCTTATTATTTGCCGGAGGATCACGATGTAATATAGTGGCTGTCACCGATGCACAAGACAAAGGCTCAGGATATAATGGCGTGAATTCTGAATAATCCATATCTGTTCCATCGCCATTATTGTGAGAGACACAAGCATTCAGGTTATAATGAATAGCAGTTTGTAAAACTCTCACTCTAATCGTCAGTATGCTATCGCAACCTTTGGATGATGTTAATTCCTGTACGTACTCACCAGACTCAGTATAGGTTTCACCATTGATATGCACTGTCTGTCCAAATAGGATCAATGTATCAATTGAAGA
>JBATMM010000207.1:0-2361 GCA_049289835.1 Saprospiraceae bacterium
ATCTGATTGTGTGAATACTTTCGATACAACGGATCCTGTCCGAAATATTTCAACGTATCATGCATCCAGCCCATCATCCATTTCATTCCGAAACCAAGTCCGCCAGCATATGTTGGATGGGACACACCTGCAAAAGCTGTCGACTCTTCAGCAATTGTGAGGATATCCGGATGATAGTGATAGACCATCTCATTCATCGATTTCAGAAATGCAATCGCCTCAAGATTTTCATTGCCGCCATATTCATTTGGTACCCATTCTCCTTCTTTACGTGAATAATCTAGATAGATCATCGACGCCACCGCATCGACGCGCAATCCATCAACATGAAATTCATCGATCCAGAATAATGCATTACTCAAGAGAAATGATTTCACTTCATTTCGTCCATAATTAAAAATTAAACTCTGCCAATCCGGATGAAATCCTTTGCGTCTATCCGGATGTTCATACACACAGCTTCCATCAAAATTGCCAAGCCCATGTGCATCGGTCGGAAAATGCGATGGCACCCAATCCAGAATGACACCGATATTATGCTGATGCAACTGATCAATCAGATATCTCAGATCATCAGGTGTACCAAATCTGCACGTAGGTGCAAAAAATCCAGTGATCTGATATCCCCATGACGGATCATAGGGATGCTCCATGATCGGCATAAACTCAACATGCGTAAATCCCAATTCCGAGAGATAAGTGGGCAGCACTTCAGCCAAATCACGATATGAATACACTCTTCCATCGGGATGTCTGCGCCACGAAGCAAGATGCATCTCATAGGTTGATACAGGAGCACCGATTTTATTTCTTTCACCACGTGTCTTCATCCATGATGCATCATTCCATTCGTATTCATCCTTCCAGATAATCGATGCTGTCATCGGAGGATGCTCACACTTGCGGGCATAAGGATCAGCCTTGACCAATTTCATGCCGCTGTATGATTCGATAGCGTATTTGTAAATAGCGCCGGGTTGTACATCCGGAATAAAGCCTTCCCATACGCCGGAGCTGTCCCACTTCGGATAGAGGTCGTGTGCATTCGCAAGCCAACGGTTGAAGTCACCGATGACAGAGACACGTTTTGCCGCAGGGGCATACACTGCGAAAGCGATTCCTTTCTGGCCGTCTTGTTCAGCGGGGTGGGCGCCCATTTTTTGATAGAGCCTGACATGTGTGCCGCCCTGGAAGAGGGTGATGTCGTAGTCGGTGAGGATGGTGCGAGGTTGGGCTTTGTTCATTACTCACAAAATAGTTAGGATTTGTGACTTATGTGGAGATGGCTTGTTTGTATTTGAAATGGCTTTTCTTGGATACCGTATAGAGGGAGATTCTTATTGGACCCCTTCAGGGTCAAAATTGCCTCGCTTCATTAATCCCCGGGTTTCACCCGGGGCTAATAACATATGATCCCTTCAGGATCAGAACAACTTGTTCAACCTTTGATAATTTGTAAGTCCCCTTTAGGGGATTTAGGGGCAGAATGGTTGCAATCCGGGGCTAATAACATTTGTTCCTTTCTTGATCAAAAGCTAAACATGATATCAGATGAAAACGGAAACACGTGCATAAAATTGATCATAAAAATCAAGGCTAAGGCAGAGCAGGCTTGTATCATGTCCATCACATAAATCACAAAAATCAAGGTTAAAATAATGTGTAGATGAGTCTGATTTTTCCTGCGGAAACCGCGTTATTTTTTAATCATAGTCTTCATTCATCACCAGCATCATCCTCTTCCGGCAAAGGAGGATTCAGATCATGCATTCTGCACCACTCACATTCTCCACATCCTTTTTCGAATTCAAGGTTTTGAATCTTCTGATATGTTTCAACAATCTGTTGTGTCACATAAGCACGATCTTCATCCGTGATCTTTACTTCGCGTTGAATAAATTTTCCATCTTTATCAGGTTCAAGTGCCTGAATATAACCTGCAGTCAAATGCTTATGGATACGCGGATCTTTTTGCAACATCAGATCATAGAAAACCATCTGCCGCCAGTATGGACCTCCGCCAGGTTCTTTTTCTGAATGAGGTTTTAGTTTTTGATAAAATTTATCTGTTCGTCCTGTCTTGTAATCAAATACACGGATATCATGATTCAGGTTATCAATGCGGTCAATGAATCCTGTCACCGGCACGCCTTCTATCTGAATGTCACGTATACGATATTCGGTTTCATAGCTAACATCTTCGGACCAACTTGCGGAATAATGATTATAATATTGTGTCAATGTTTTTTTACCATAGGTGACCTGGTCAGCAAATTCCATTTTTGTAAAACGGTGGCGTTCACGTTCCATATAATTTTCAAAAGTCCATAACAGATAATCTAATCCTGCATCTTTAAAACC
>JBATMM010000208.1:0-7657 GCA_049289835.1 Saprospiraceae bacterium
GAAGGTTGAGCTATGAAATCTGAATGTTGCAGTCAATGTTCTTCCTTCTCATTTATTTCTAAGTTCAAACATCGTTGATCGATACTTGTGCTGAGCGTTAGTCGAAGCATTCATCTGTTCCATTCATACTTCTCATTCGCCTTCACCTTCGAACATCGATATTCGCTATTCCTTATTCAATAACATTTATTATTAAACTGGCAATAAATTTCATATGGACCAATTTATTGAATACATACCATATAAGAGATTCTACATTTACAGTAGAAGTTTGAGTTTTCCGGCCAATGATAAATTTACTGAAACTTTTATTGGGTTCGTAATTGACCATATAGTCTTTATCCGCCATGCTGAAATAATGATGGATCTATTAAATTTATTCCATACAATTTGTACCTTGAATTCTTATTAGAAAACACCTTAACTTCATCATGCGACATTCATTACACTATTTTATCATCTTGTTGCTATCTTCCAATGTACAGGGTCAAATAAAAGAACGTGAACTGATATTTAACAGTACGTACACGTCCCTTTCCATGCAAGTCTTGGATATCAATGGTGATGGAAAACCAGATCTCACCGGTTCAGGTCAGATCGGGTTTGAAGCCTATCTCAACAAGGGAAATTTCCTCTTTACTTCCTCTTCTGTATTTGATATCCCGTTGAATTCTACGCAACTAAACTCCGGGCACTTCACATTTATTGATTATGATGGAGATCATGACCAGGACCTCCTGTTCGTGGATTGTGGAGGTTGCGCGATGAACACGTTTCACTTGTATGAGAATGTTGATGGCACCACCTTTGTGTTCAAAGAAAAGCTCCAAAGCGACTTTAAAGGCCATTCTTCCATCTATACGGCTGTAGCAGATTTTGACAAAGATGGTGATCAGGACTTCATGTCTTCAGGAGGTTTTCTTCACGATGCTAAGATTTATTATTTCCGCAATGACAATACACAGTTCACATCTTTTAATATTGATACACTTGGCACTGTAGGTGTGGCCGCAGTACTTGCTATGGACCTTACGCAGGATGGGAAACCAGAGTTCGTCGCCTTTGGGGACAACCATATATTGTATGTTTATAAAAACCTCGGTGGCACGTTTAATCAACCTGTTTTATATGCCGGAGGTGAGTCTATATTACGTACAAAAGATATCAACAACGATGGGACGCTGGATATTTATTACACATCCGGTACATGTATAAAAGTCATGTTGGCAGAAAATGGAGGTTTTGCAGCACCTGTTTCTTATTTCTGCGGCACAGTGCAGGAGGATGGATATTATCTTTCAGATGTAGATGGTGATGGTGACCTTGATATTTACCACGGTGGTGCTACGAGATCAGGCTTGTTTGTGAAAGAAAATATCAACAATACGTTCCAGCCTTCCAGACAAATTTGTGTTACCGGTTATCAGGACTTTTATATTACTGAGTTTGATGCCAATGGTGATGCGCTGCAGGATTTGCTTGTTTTTTCTTATGAAAAATATCTCGGTACACTCGAACGCACTTCAGCTAATAGTTTTGGATTGTCACATTCAATTGCATCCTCTCTTACAGGCAGGAATGTCAGTGCATACCAGATTACGCCCGATCCCGCTAAGGAAATTTCATTATTGTATGATGACTGGATTGGATATATTGACCCGCAGGGAAATGACTATCAGGGTGTGCACACAGTTTACAACTCCACTTTGTATATTGAAGATGTTGCTTATGTTGACATGGATCAGGACAATGACCAGGACATGGTAATATTATTTAATCCCGATGCATCACCCAATGTTGATTCTTCCGTCATATGGCTGCAAAATGATAACCAGGTATTCAGTCATCCGCGATTGATACTTGGTGATTATACGGATGGTAAAAAATTATTAGTTCATGATTTTGATAAAGATGGCGATCCTGATATAGCTGTATTCTCGGATTTTCAAAATGGTAAGTATCTAAAGAATTCGAATGGAACGTTTGCAACACAGGTGCTAAATGGCACATCGTGGGATGCACGAATTTATGATATGAACGGGGATGGATGGGATGATATCCTGACCTGGGATTATTACAAGCATGTGCTGGTCCATGAGAATGACAAGGCTGGTGGTTTTAAGACAGTATTTAATGTTAACACAGATAACGCTCCGAGGTACTGCGTAGCATTTGATTTTGACCATGATCAGGACCTGGATATAGTGGTGAGTGATTACAACACAGGTGTGTCGGCATATAAGCATAACACAACTTTCTACTCCAAAGTCTTTAATGAAGCGACTAACAATGATTATACCTCTTTAGCAACTGTAGATCAGGTATTAGATGGGAAAACCGGAATTTTAATGGGTCAAAATTGCAGCTATTACAGAGACTGGGGAAATTTCAATTTCCTCATTTGGCAACGTTACCTACTGAATGCAAATTACCGGCAAATGTGGTTCAATGATTTTGATCAATCCGGTTCGGCTGAATTGGTGGGATATGGTGATGGTGGACTATGGATTCATCGCGAGGCGCAACAACCGGTTGATTATGACATGGATGGATATTTTACGGGTGTGGATTGCAATGACTTCGATACGTTGATCAATCCGGGAGTATTGGAAATTCCAAATAACCTGGTCGATGAAAATTGTGATGGGATCGTCCTGACCGTTGATTTGGATGGAGATGGTTTTAATTCGGACATCGATTGTAATGATCAGGACAGCACGATAAATCCCATGGCCATTGAGATACCGGGCAACAACATTGATGAAAATTGTGATGGACTGGATGTCTTTGGTGATGGTGATATGGATGGGTATGCCTCAGATGTGGATTGTAACGATCAGAATCCCGAGATATCTCCTGGTGCATTTGATATACCCTTAAACAATATAGATGAGGATTGTGATGGAGCAGATGCCCCTTCTTATTTTATCAATCGTAAGAAATTAATCTTTGATTTTCCGGTTGTGGATGTGGATGCTGCTGACTTCAATAAAGATGGTATGCGGGATGTGTTGTATACAAGTCATCAACTCATTGGTTGGACTGGATATGCATCATCCGGAATTTCGCCTTCAGGATATGTCGTGTTTGACAATGATGCAATATTTACTCTTGCTAAAGCCGGAGATTTTGACAATGATGGTGACATCGATGTTGTTGGGGCCTCGGACAATTGGAATACCATTGCATTATATAAAAATGATGGTCTGGGACATTTTGCTCCGGGGATAAAGGTGGATTCATCGGCAAGCGTAATAGCAATGAATATTGGAGATGTAGATAATGATGGCTTTCTGGATATTGCTGCTACCTTTTCAAACGGGGCTGCCAATCACCCATCCATTTATTTTGGAAATGGCACTGGAAGCTTTATAGAAAAAAAAGTTGTGACTGACCTTGTAAATTATAATTCCGAGTTTTTTGTCTACGACATTGATGGGGATCACGATCTTGATCTGTTCATCAGCACATATGCTCTAGGTATGGGTTGGTATGAAAATACAGGTAACCGCATCTTTTCTACAAGAAAAATCATTTGCAGTGAATGCCCTTATCCGCGAGATCTATTTTATGTGGATTATGACAAAGATGATGTGAAGGAACTTGTATATTATGTCGGCGGCGACCATGATAAGCAACCGGGGATACAGGTATATGATTGGGTGGCCGGCAATATTGTATACCGTGAGAATATTATTCAG
The DNA here is from genome assembly GCA_049289835.1 of Saprospiraceae bacterium. Classification (GTDB taxonomy): domain Bacteria; phylum Bacteroidota; class Bacteroidia; order Chitinophagales; family Saprospiraceae; genus Opimibacter. The sequence goes on from JBATMM010000208.1 coordinate 3,702, forward strand.
CATAATAATCTCGGCAGGATCTACCCCCAGGATATGAATGGGGACTGTAGGGTCGACTTTGTATGGGGAGGGAATAGCTATTTGCGAATGGGCATCGCCTACAATTTTAATAAAACACCTTTTCCTGAACAAGTGATGAGAGATACATCGCTGCATATCTGGGACATCATAGCCGAAGACCTGAATGGAGATGGAAATCCGGAACTAATCTTAGGGACAAATACTCCAAATAGTCTTGTCATCATCAGAAATGATTTTCCATCCATTGATGGAGATGGTGATGGTGCAGATCAGATGTCGGACTGTGATTATTGTAACCCTGCTATTCATCCCGGTGCCACAGAAATTCCGAATAATGGCATTGACGAAGATTGTGATGGTTTTGATCTTGTAACTGGTGTGGAAAATACATCTCCACTTTCCTTCAGTATATATCCGAATCCAACATCAGGAAAGATTTATTTCCAAACAAATTCAACAGATCCGTTTACTATAAGTGTCTTTAATGGAATTGGACAAGTGGTTATGAAAAATATTCATGATCATGAAATTGATCTTACAGGTAAGGCTCCGGGAATTTATTTGATTTTGGTGGATGATGGAAAGAGGACTGTGGTTAGGAGGTTTGTCCTAAGGGGGTAGCTACATCCCCATAATCTTCTTCGTCTCACTCACAATCCTCCCAAAATGTTCCTGATACTTACCGGACAATAATTCTTCATCGAAAGCCTTAGCAATTTTCTGCACCATCGTTTTATATTCAGGACTATCGTTTTCGTATAGGCCTTTGCTGAAACTGATCTGTTGTTCATCCTCCTGGAACACAATGTCCAGCTTCGTTGTACCACTTCCTAATACTAAAGTATGGCCTGTATATTCTGCTGTCGTATCACTGATGATATTTGTCTCGTTCCATCCCATCTGATGTAATACAAAATCTTTAAACACAGGCAACAGGCCAGCCTTCACCGGATACAAATAATAATAATTGTCTTTTTCTCTGTAACTACCCGTCCAGTTAGGCAGTTTGTCCCATTTTTTTAAAGACAGCGTATCTCCGTGTGTATTCCATTGAAAATATGTGTTGAACCATTCGAGGTTGATGTCTTCAATATTTTTCATTCGTGTATCTGTATCGTCATAGAGCACGAGGTAGCCTTTATCATTTTCAAAATCGTAGACGACAAGGGCATGCTCTGAGTCCGGCAGGTTGGCGTTTTCAGTGTTCCAGGATTGAAATGCGGCATTGAACACGATTTTTTTATGATCAGGCGAAAAAGCAATTGCGCCGTTGGGTTGAGGATAAGAATAATTGTCAACAGCATTATTATCCTTGTTAAAAAGCATTTTTTGGCCGGTTTGTATATCGAGTACCAGATGCCCGCTCACCAGAATATAGCGCCCACCTTTAAGGGTATCCAATTGATCCATATCCGTGGTATCACTCTTTGAGTATACTTCCGTGAAAACCCCGGGCTGTCCTTTTTCACTATCCAAAAACTGAACAGAGGCGAAATCAGTGCTTTGTCCCAGTAAAGTCTCCACAATAGGTTGACCATCTTTTATATAAATCAAAAAGAGACTTTGACTTCCGGCTATAAGCGTAGGTGTAGGCGCATCGGGAAGTGCATATACCCTCCACAAAAATGCCAGACCCGTATTCGTTTGCAAGGAAGAAGGGAATTCCACAGGTTTACCTTCATACCAAATAGAGTAACTGATATCGGTCTGTTTGGACATACCGGAGTTAATGTTATATGTTTTATATGTGTTGGCTTCTACCCGAATGACAAAAGGGCCATAAGAGAACTCTTTATGCATGGAAGCTGAGTCTGCTCCCTTTCCCTTCCGCATCATGTAGAAAAGTATAACCCCTATCACGATTAGGACAATTACCCATAGTAGAATTTTCATCTTTTTAAATCTTTTGATGTTGCTAAAGTAAGAATAAGGCGGAGGAGAAGGCGGAGGAGAAGGCGGAGGCGGAGGAGACGGCGTGTCATACTCAGCGCATCGCACCTGGCACGACACACTTAGAGCAATGCACCTGGCACGAAATCTCTCAGTATTCCTCTATATCCAAAAAGGTATACGCAAAAAAATGTTGTTTAGTTTAAAATTAATTATCCATAGCATTTATAAAATCCCTATCTTTTTGGTCACCAATTGAAAATACTATGTCCTTTACGGATTTTACTTCTATGCCTGTCTGGCAAGATGCATTGCGTTTATTGATTCGTGTTTACGAAATCACAAATAAATTTCCTAAAGAAGAGAAATATGGATTGACATCTGATATTCGCCGGGCTGCCAATTCTGTATGTCATAATCTTGCAGAAGGTTATGGCAGATTTGAGAATAAAGACAAATCCAGGTTTTATAAAATCTCAAGAGGCAGTGCCTATGAAATAATCAGCCAAACAATGGCAGGTCAAGTTCTTCATTTTATGTCCGCTCAGGAAAAAGATGAATTAATAATAGGCTATAAAGAAGTCATCGATCAATTAGATTGTCTAACGATGGCCATCGAGAAACGTAAGCAGCCACAATCAAAATATTTACCTCCTAAATAACCCTTTCCTTCGCCTTCTCCTCCGCCTTCTCCTCCGCTTTCACTTTCACTTATCCTTCGCCTTTTCATTCCTTCGCCTCCGCCTTATCCTTCGCCTTTTCATTCCTTCGCCTTCGCCTTTATTACACTCTCCCAAACTCTTAAAAACTTCTCCGAAGCCCTCAGAACAGGCTCCAGATCCACGCCTTGTTTTGTCATCCACTTCCATTGTGAGTTTAGTAAACCCGGATGCGCAAGACCCTGCAATTCGATTGGCTCATAAATAGAATCAGGTGCAGCTTCAAAACAGCCTGCCTTTCCATATCGCGGACGGCTATGATTCAACCATCCATTAAAATCACTTTGAAAGCCAATGGCGAGATCGATCTTTTCATTTTCCGTGAGGTTGTCCATGGTCTTGGTGCTGTCTTTGAAAATGCGGCCTACGTTTTTCGCCAGAAATGATTGCAATGCTTCATAAGTAAAACGATACGTGTCAACAGAACCTTCGCAATAATTCGGTTGACGATCCAATAAGGTCTGATACTTCGGATCAGGGTGATGTGGCTTCAGCGAAATACCACTGATCGGCAGAGACATAAAGCCATGGCCCTGATAAATACGAATCACATCTGCTTCAGAGATGGAACGCTGCATATTCTGGATCGGCTTAAACATATCGTGCGTGGAAACAGGCGGAATGCCTTTTTCCTCCATTAGGTTTAATGCATCCGCTCGAGTAGAATCCGACATGTGTGAAATGTCCGTCATGATACCTGCATTGGCCAACCATTGAATGGCATTTCTGCCCAGGTCGGTAAGGCCTCTTTTCTTTTTGCTGCGCAATGCCCCTTTGGGATTGATGATGCTGTAAAGTATGCCTGGTCTTATTGCTGAACTACCCAATTCTGAGTCAAGCATATGGATGAGTGTAACAAATGCTACTCCTTTGTCAGCCCAAAATTTCGCGTCTTCTTCACTTCCGATCAGCGACTTGCCACCTTCTATCGAATAGACAATGATCGTTTTCTTCGTTTGCGTCACCAATTTCCGGACTTCTCCGGGTGACTTTGCAATGGCAAATTTGTCCGGATGTTGTTGAACAAAATCTTCGACATACTTCATCTGCTCGAGGATCACGCCGCGCGCTTTTTGCCGATTGCGGATTCTCTCCTTGGTCATGAAGCCCACTACATATATTCGACAGCCTTTATTGTCCTCCCAGTAATTTGCATAATTGACGTTAGTAAATGTGTGTTTGTATGTCAATTTTGGAGGATCCTCTTCGTCAAAATAAGTTAATCCCGGAGTGAAATTGGAATGCGCAATATGCATCGTTGGATGGATCTGCAGGTCCATGTATTCATGAATAACTTGGCTTTTCGTTGTTTGCACAACTAGAAAA
>JBATMM010000209.1:0-6666 GCA_049289835.1 Saprospiraceae bacterium
GGAGATGCGGGATGACATTAGGATGCATCCCCATGCGAGGAGGGTCAGTGATGATGACATCTGGTTTTCCATACTTGGCAATAAAACCTGGATCTAATATCATTTCTACCTGGCCTGTCACAAAATGTGTATTTGTAAATCCATTCAATTCAGCATTAGCATGCGCATCTATGATCGCTTCGCTGATTTGTTCAATACCGACTACCTGTTTGCATTGATCAGCCATGAAAATACCAAGACTACCTACACCACAATAAAGATCATAGACATTATCATCCGGCTGTAATGCTGCCATTTCTTTCGCAAGGCTATATAAATTAAAGGCCTGTGCACTATTCGTTTGAAAAAAAGATTTTGGACCGATTTTAAATTTCGTATTTCCCAATTGTTCAATCAATCCTCTATCACCATATTCATGCACGAGGGTAAGGTCATGAAGCGAGTCATTTACTTTGTGATTAAAACAGGAGTATATCGAAACGATCTGCGGAAAATTATTTTTTAGTCCGTTGACTAATGTGTTGATTCTTTCTTTTTCATCTTCACCCACAACAAGGACTACCATGACATCTCCGGCGAGATTATTACGGACGACAATATTGCGAATAAAACCACTTTTATTCCGAAGACTTAGGAATGGCCAGTTATGGTCAATGCACATGTTTTTAACAAAGTGCCTGATATCATTTGACGGATCTGCCTGCAAATAACAATGGTCGATATCAAGAACTTTATCAAAAGCACCGACGAGATGAAACCCGATTCCGTTTTTGTTGAATATTTCATCCTGACGAATCAGTTCTTCCTCAGTTAGCCATCTTCTGTCTGAAGCAGTAAATTCAAGTTTATTGCGATAATAAGTCTGGGACGGAGCTTTGACAATCGGTTTGATCAAAGAAGTATCCAGTCCACCGATACGCTGAAACGCATCATGTACTTTTTTTTCTTTGAAGCGCACCTGTGCATTGTAGGCCATGTGCTGCCATTTGCATCCTCCGCAAATACCAAAATGAGAGCAAAAAGGTTCTATACGGTCCGTAGAAAAGGAAGTCACTAAAGACACCTTTGTGATGTACATTCCCTTTCGCTTTTCAAGGGCGACCACATCAACTTTGTCACCCGGCACAGCTCCTCTCACCTGGATGATAAGCCCGTCCGCACAGCGTCCTATCGCTAATCCTTCATCAGCAGTATCAATGATATCAACTCCCTCAAATATCTTCCTTGGCTTCCGGTCCGGTCTTGACATTCGGCAAAGGTAAGAAAGTAAAAAGGCGGTAAAGGAGGAAGGGCGGAAGAGGCGGAATGGGAAAAGGGGTGAAAAGGGGCAGAAATTTTTATTTGTGATAAAAATAAATTTGAAAAACGGTCATGTTTCTACATTTCGGGACATATACTATTATGGAAAAAGAATATGACTCTTTTGAAGACCTATGGATCTGGCAGGAAGCTATGCAGATTTGCTATGAGATTTATGACTGCATGAAAAATTGTAGGGATTTCAAATTGAAGGACCAGATGCTTGACAGTTCAGTTTCAATCCCTTCCAATATCGCCGAGGGTTTTGAATTAAATACTGATCGCGCTTTTATCACGCATCTCTATATTTCAAAAGGCTCGGGTGGTGAACTCAGGACACAATTGTATGTTGCAATCAGGCAGAATTATATTCCTGAAATAAAAGGACAACAACTTGTCAACCGAACTAAAAGATTATGTGCAGGGATACAAAACTTCATCAACGCCAGAAAAAACAATAGCCGTCGAAAACCAACTTAAAATTTATTTTCCTCTTCTACCCTTTTCGGCCCTTCTACCTTTTCGGCCTCTTTCCGACCTTTCTGCCTTTTCCGACCTTTCTGCCTTTTCCGCCTTTTCTGCCTTTTCTGCCCTTTCCGCCTTTTCCGCCTTTTCTGCCCTTTCTGCCCTTTCCGCCCCTTCCGACTTTTCTGCCCTATTTTGTCGGCCACATATCACAGTGTTTTATGATTTGATTTTCGAGTTTCCTTGGATTTTCTATGATGTCAAAAAAGTCCTGAAGATATTCTCTTGTATATTTTTTAGAGCGCTCACTGAATCCCTGGATATGATCACACATACCCAGTATTTTTTCCTTCTGATCTTCAAATATTTTCACAGCGTCTTTTACTTCTTCATCAGTCTGACACCATCCCTGATAATACCGGACAGTTACGGATGACAACTTGAGACTTTCATGATGTGCGGCATAAGGGGCATCAACAATTCCCGCATAATCAAAATCATAAGGCACCGTCACAAGTAGCTTGAATCCAGGCACACCAATAAACTGAAGATTATGTCGGGCAGGAACATACCAGTCCGTATTGCCGATCATAAATTCAAACAGGCACATGCGCAAAAATGACAGCTTTTCGACTGCACTTGAAGTGACGATTTTGTTCTTATTCAATTTTGATTGCAGCCTGTCCACAAGCTCTTCCGGATTCTCCACCAGGAAGGCATAAGACGTCTCATGCACTTCCGCTCCTGCCGGATTCTCATAATGCAAGCGAACCAACTGCACATGAAAATGATATGGGGAAACAAGCTCATATAGCTTGTAACACATATATTCTCGAAGCAGGTATTGATTGTATTGATCTCCATCCTGACAATGATGTACCAGATCAACTTCATTCAATGATGAAAGAGAATGCTTCGCTAATTCACTTTTATCAAATTTGAGTTTGATCGGCGGATAGGAGCAGATCTCCAAACGCATGTGTCCTCTTGTCCTGACTTTTAAATCAAGATTGAGGGAATCACCATGAGATGTCCTGAGCTTCACTTCAGCAGGCAGGTAGGTTTGATCCTTTTTGTGTCTTTCCATACCTTTCCAGTCGAGGGTCAGATATAGATCGACGGCGCTGTCTTGTTTGATGTCCTGGAGAAATGATTCTGTCTGAGCTGTCAGAACAAGACAATTCAGGATAAAGAGAAAACTGAGGAGAGATGATCTCATATACTTCTGTATTATATGGTGAAGTTGAGAGATTTTTGCCTCATGTTAGTTTTTAATTTAGAGAAAAACAAAGATTAAAAGGAGTTTATCACTTGATTATAGATAGGGCAAACACTATTATTGACCTGGGAAATCAATGAGATTGCGAACTTTACATAATAACAAAGATCTATTGAAGAATAGTTAACTTATCAAAATAATAAAGGAATAATTTGACCTCCATCATCATCACCTACATCGACGAACATGACTTCCTTGCAGAAGCTGTCAAATCTGCAATGGGGCAACAATTGGATGCGATGGAATTGATAGTCGTTTGCAACAAACCTAATCTTCCTGATGGATATGATCCTTTGCCAGAACTGAAATCAAACTTCAAATTTATTCATGAGCCTGCACCTGGGTCAGCACACGCCAGGAATGCAGGGTTACGAAATTCTACCGGTGAATGGATTCAGTTCCTTGATGTCGATGATTTGATTCTGTCAGAAAAAATCAAACATCAATTAATACCGGCCAAGGGAGGAGCAATTGTTTCTCCCCACATATTCAAATTTCTGGATGGATTGACACAGGTTTCAAAATGGCTCCCAGATGATATCTGGATAGGCCTTTTGAACAGCGGGCTCGGGTCTACATCATCAATGCTATTTCATCGGGAAATGTTGATGAAGGTGGATGGTTGGTCAACAGCGTTTCAAAGCCACCAGGAATATGAATTGCTTTTCAGACTGGCATCAGCAGGGTATGAGATTTCAACAGTTGAAAATCGGGAGACAATTGTCCGTGAGCGTATTTCAGGATCTATAACATTGGAAACTCAACCTATGAGGGCCAAAGAAGGAATTCAGCTTCGCGAGAAAATATGGGAATATCTTGTGCAACATGGCCTTGATACACATGCCCGGAAAAATGCATTTCTTCAATATATCTTTCGCCAATTGCGGGGACTATACAGGTTGGATCGAAAACAAGCAATGAAAATTTATCTTAAATATTTTTCCGGCCATTCGTTTACGCCTGAGAAAATTGGAATTCCTTTTTATGCCTTTCTTTATCATGGATTTGGTTTCAATATGACAGAACGAATATTTTCAACCTACAGCACAGTGAGAAATAAGTTTTTACCTTTTTTACCGAAAAATCACTGATCCGTCAATGCGCGTCCTCATTATTCCTTCTTGGTATTTTCCTCAGGGCTCCAATGAAATCGGTGGACGTATGTTTCATCAATTGGCCATTGGACTAAAGGAAAAAGGAATAGATGCGCGTATTTTATTTGCTGAATTTTCTCTACATGGCCCACTGACAAAAGAAATAACGGTCAGTAAAGAAAGTGGAATACCGACTCGTCGGATACGACAATGGTTTCCACCAAAAGCGAGTCCATTACTCTTAAAACTTTGGATCCGTAAATATGTCGCCGCTGTACTACAATACATCAAAAAAGATGGAAAACCTGATATCATCCATGCACAGAGCTATATGGCCGGCATGGTATGCGCAGCCGTGTATCGAAAAACAAAAATTCCTTTCGTTTTGACAGAAAGAGTTTCGTCATTTATCACCGGAAGAATTCCGGATCGTCATGTACCCTTTATTCACGATTGCTTTAATTCCGCAACAAGCATCACGTGTGTGAGCCCGGGATTGAAATCTTACCTCACAAAGTTTACAAACAAACCGATAGAGGTTATTCCAAATTTTTACGATCAGTCGGTTTTCTATCGTGATCCTGTCATTGAAAAATATAAAAAATTCACCTGGCTATCTGTTGGTGAACCTGCTTATGTAAAAGGTCTTGATGTGTTGTTGAAAGCTTATGCGATTGTAAAACAAAAATTGCCGCAGGTTAATATGCAAATCATTCTAATTGACAGGATCAGAGGGCAGCAAGAATTAATTGAGCTCAGCCAACAACTGAATATAGAAAATGATATTACGTGGGCTGGTTTAATTTCTCAAACCGAGGTGGCCGGAATGATGCGTCAAAGTCATGTATTAATTTCGGCCAGCAGAACCGAGACATTTGGGAAAACAATTATGGAAGCGCAGGCTTGCGGACTACCTGTCATCGCCACGAAAACTGATGGTGCGTCCTATATAATAAATTCAACAACTCAAGGTGAATTAATTGAATTAAATGATGTCGATGCACTTGCAAATGCAATGGTTGAGATATATAAGAAATACAATTCATACAAACCTGAAAATATTATCTCTGCTGTGGAGTCAAAATTTAAAGAAGATATTGTCATCAGTGAATGGATAAATTTCTACAATAAAATATTAGCGTGATCACCGAGAAAAGAAAGTGGCTTACCTACATTTATTTCAATAGAAATCCAAAATTTCTGTTGAAAACGGTTCATCTATTTTCGCCGGTAAAAAAGACAATTCCGGGAATGATCCGAATTCCATTTCCAACAATGATCACTGATTTAAGGAAAGAAAATTTTATTGATGACTGGTCAAAATCAGCGAGGTATAAAGTAAATCGTGCAGAAAAAGAAAATCTCAGTCTCAAGCGAGGTAATGAATACTTGCCTGAAATATTAACGCTCTTTCAAAAGACAGCAGAGGTAAAAAGATTACGTGGCTACAGGATCAATGATTTTGATTCAAAACCATGGATCCAATGCTCAGCTATTTTTTCCGAAGGCAAGCTGCTTGCCGGACATGTCTGGCTAATGGATCCTGAAGAAAAAAGAGCCCTTTTATATGTCAATGCCAGTGATCATCATGAAGATCAAAATGACTCTTCATTGATCGGACGAGCGCATTATTATCTTCTGTGGCAGGATGGCTTGTATTTTCAGATGGAAGGGATTGAAATCATGGACCTGAATGGTTATAAACCGGAAACAAATGATCCTGCGTTGAAAGGTGTATATACCTGGAAAGAAGCAACACATGGTCAGGAAGAGATTTTATATCAATACTATCCTCTTTATATCCACTGGCTGCGGAAGTTTCGTAATATGGCGGCCCGATGAATCGCGAAACACGAAAAGCTCAATACAATACGCTCATTGAACAGGGAAAAATTAAATCCCTATTCCTCCAACCCTGGTGGTTAGATGCAACAGGGCATTGGGATGTGAGCCTTGCATTTCGCAACAACCAGATCATCGGTGCGATGCCTTATGCAGTGAAAAAAAAGTGGGGCATTACCCATTTCGGAATGCCAACGCTGACCCATCACATCAGCATCTGGATGGAAAAACCCAATGATATCTCAGATCACAAATGGCTCACGCGTGAAAAACAAATCATATGGTCATTGATTGACGACCTTCCGCCGCACGGGTTTTTTTCAATGGTGTTTGCAGAAAATAGTTTTGACAACTGGCTCCCATTTCATTGGAAAGGATTTCACCAGGAGATGAGATACACATTTGTCATCGATCAAGCCGATGAAGAAACTATCGATTTACAAATCAACCGGAATCTAAAACGGAATATCCGGCAGGCCTCTGAAGATGTCAAGATTGAACGGGCAGTGGATCCTCAACTATTTTATACACTTTGTAAAAACACATATCAGCGCCAGAAAATGGCCATGCCCTATTCGTATGACATTTTTTCAAAAATTGATAACGCTATTTTTTCACATGATGCCGGAATAAAATTAGGTGCATACAATTCCGAAAATAAATTAATTGCAGTTGCTTACTTACTTT
>JBATMM010000210.1:0-5141 GCA_049289835.1 Saprospiraceae bacterium
CTGTAGCACAAGGTTGAGCCAAGCAAGTCGAACCATAGCAGTAGGCTGTGAAGAGCAGATCGAAGTATTTATTAAGAAAAATTAAGATTTATTAAGATGTGATTATTCTGATAGAACCCTGATTAAAATCTAAAATCTAAAATCAAGTAAGGTCCCCTAACTGAGGCCTGATAATAATCTCTTCCACCACCGACTGCGGACTCATCCTTAGTATGGCAACAACAGCTTCAGCTACATCTTCAGGTTTCATCAGGCGATCATCCGGATAATCAGCATCGCCCCATGACGCTGACCATGTAGCACCAGGCATGATCGATGTGACTTTGATATTAAAAGGTTTCATTTCTTCGCGCAGCACTTTGCTAAAACCAAGCATTGCAAATTTGCTGATTGTATATGAACCACCATTTGGATAAGACATAAAACTGGCGATCGAACACATGTTGATGATATATCCACTTTTTCTCAACATCATCGCAGGAAGTAACTCTCGTGTCAGATGATATGCACTGTAGAGATTTGTCTCCATCGTATTTTCTAATATACCATCAGCTTCTTTATGTATTTCACCCGGAACAAAAATTCCAACGTTATTGACCAGCAAATCGATTTCAGGCCAGGCCTTTTTTATTTTTTTTGCATAGTCCATTGTCTCTTGTTTTTTGGAGAAATCGACTTTATGGACGAGACATTCCTGTTTCGGAAATGAATCTCTTGCCTCCTTGCGTATATTTTTCAGATCGTTTTCATCTCTTGAGGTTATTGCTACATTCCAGCCTTCTTTGAGCAGGGCATAGACGATAGCCAGGCCGATTCCTTTGGTTGATCCGGTAACTATTGCATTCATGTTCATAAACATATCCATTTTTTTCGGGTTTGGATAGGACGGATAGCCAGGATTGATTCTTGTCCTTTTGCCGATCTTACCTACTTTTACCCAATACATGAAGCGTTTGCATGAAACATAATTTCATTTTTCACCTGGGCAGGTTTCTTACCTGGATACGGCAGGTATTCTCCAAACCGGAGAATATGCGCATGTATTGGAAGGAAACGATGCGTCAGATGAATGATATCGGTATCGGGTCGCTGATCATCGTCATCCTGATCTCAACATTTATGGGTGCTGTTATGGCGGTTCAGATCAGCTATCAGCTTGGAGGGCAGTTGATTCCAAAATACTATGTAGGGTACCTCGTCAGGGATATTACCATCATTGAACTGGCCCCGACGATTACTTGTCTTGTTTTGGCAGGCAAAGTAGGCTCTAACATGGCCGCTGAGATCGGGGGGATGCGCCAGAAAGAACATATCGATGCCATGGAAATCATGGGGGTCAATACATCTGCTTTCCTCGTCATGCCAAAGATTTTTGCAGCTGTCTGCGTAGTTCCGCTCCTGGTAGCTGTAGCAGCACTTGTTAGTATTGGAGGAGCTTTTGCGGCAAGCGTGCCAACAGGTTTGTTTACTGCTGCTGAATACGTGGAAGGGATTCGTTCCTTTTTTGAGCCGTACAATGTATTTATGATGTTTTTTAAATCTGTGGTTTTTGGTTTTATTCTTTCAGCCATTTCGTGCTACCAGGGATATTTTGTGACAGGGGGTAGTATCGAACTTGGAAAAGCCAGTACAACAGCAGTAGTGATGAGCAACATAGCCATCCTGATAGCCGATTATTTCATAGCCGTACTTCTTACACAATGATAAGAGCAGAGCACATATCAAAATCGTTTGGTACACAGAATGTTCTGAATGATATCAATCTCGACTTTGAAGTAGGTAAAACAAATCTGATCATCGGCCGTAGTGGGGCAGGTAAAACTGTACTACTGAAAATATTGGTTGGGCTGTATCCGCCTACATCCGGTACGATCTGGTACGACGATGTCAATTTTACAGCGTTGGATAAAAAAAGTGTTCGTGATATACGGATGAAAGTGGGCATGTTATTCCAGGGAACAGCTTTGTTTGATTCAATGACCATAGAAGAGAACATACGCTTCCCCATGGATATGTTTACTAACAAAACAGCTAAAGAAAAACTGGATCGGGTCAATTATTGTCTTGAACGAGTTAGTCTTGAAAATGTACTGAAGAAATATCCCTCACAATTGAGCGGAGGTATGCAGAAACGAGTCGGTATAGCCCGTGCAATCGTCCTTGAACCAAAATATCTTTTCTGTGATGAACCCAATTCAGGTCTTGATCCAAAGACTAGTCTTGTCATCGATGAATTGATCCATGATATCACGGTTGAAAAAAATATCACTACAATCATCAATACGCATGATATGAATTCGGTGATGGAAATCGGTGATAATATCGCCTTGATCCATGAAGGCCAACTGGCCTGGGAAGGGAATAAAGAAGAAGTACTGACCTCCAAAAATGAAATCCTGCAGGGGTTTGTTTTTGCCTCTCCTTTTTTGCAGAAAGTGCGTGCCCTCCACGCGGAAGAATAAAAGCTCAAATTATCTTTTGGCATAGTGGCACTATTAGTAGTGGCACTACTAGTAGTGCCACTATGAGCTAACCCTTTAACACTGAGGCGCCACGCGCACTTTTTCAGCGCCAGAAATGAACAACAATTTTTATACGATGAATTCCTTAAGGTTAAATATCCTTTTCTAAAAATGATTTAGAAAAGTGCCCGGGGAGGGACTCGAACCCTCACATCCAAACGGACACATGCCCCTCAAACATGCCTGTCTACCAATTTCAGCACCCGGGCGGGTGGGGTGCGAAGATAATAAAAGCAGAGAGCAGAGGGCAAGGAGCGAAGAGCAAAATTTAATACCAATTGAAGTTGAAAAAGATTATTTGAATTAAATTAATATTTAATGTGTTGTTACTTAATAATTAATTATTTGTATACTTTTTCACGTCAATTTAGCCTTGAATTCATATTTGACACGGAAAAAAATTCGTTGTTCTATGGATTTGGGGAAGGAAGTCTTACCTTTATGACCGCCCGGAAAGACGTAAGCAGCCATTAAAGTTTTTTTATATATAATCTAAACTTTTAGGGTGTCGGGGTCGTTAACCAAAGGAATTTGAGATGTCATGCAGGTTAGTCCTGTGTAGCGATAAAAATGTAGTTTTCTTATTTTGAGACCTTAGTCGAAAAAGCTCGTCACAAATGTGTGTACGGGCTTTTCGACATTTTTGAGGTACCCCTCCAAAATGTCTGCCTTTTATTGGTTTTTTTTTAATATGTTACCTTTGTAGCATAAAATACCTCCCTGTCAATGCCGGAATTTATTCATCTCCACAATCATACCCATTACTCATTACTTGATGGTGCATCTCATATTCCTGCCCTCATGGATAAGGCTGTTGCAGACGGGCAGAAAGGAATCGCGATCACGGACCATGGTAATATGTTCGGCGCATTTGAATTTGTATCTGAAGCCAAAAAGAGAAATCTGAAGGCACTTGTAGGTTGTGAATTTTACCTCGTTGAAGATCGTCATCGCAGAGCATTTCAGACATCCAAAGGTGAACGTGATAATCGTTATCATCAACTCCTGCTCGCGAAAGATCAAAGAGGTTATGAAAATCTTTCGAAGCTGTGTTCAATGGGATTCATCGAAGGGATGTATAGTGGGTTTCCCCGGATTGACAAAGAGTTATTAGTAAAATATCATGAAGGTCTGATAGCGACGAGTTGTTGTATCGGTGCAGAAATTCCGCAAACTATCCTGAGTGGAGATCTTGAAAAAGCAGAAGCCAGACTGAAATGGTGGCTGGATATTTTTGGCGAAGATTTTTATATCGAATTGCAACGTCATCGCGGTCTTGACAATATCGATGAATGCGGTATGAGCCAGGAAAATGTGAATCAGGTTTTGATCGGCTTTGCTAAAAAATATAATGTCAAAGTCATTGCTACCAATGATGCACATTATATCAATCAAAATGATGCCAGGGCACATGACATTCTTCTTTGTGTCAATACCGGGAAAAAAATGTCAGACCAGGGGAGGTTTCAATTCCCAAGTACTGATTTTTATTTTAAGACGCAGGAAGAAATGAATTTTCTGTTTTCAGATCTGCCCCATGCGATAGACAATACAAACGAAATCTTTGATAAGATCACCGCACCTAATCTTTCGCGTGATGTCTTATTGCCTAATTTTCCACTTCCCGGTGGATTCAGTGATCAATCTGCTTATTTACGGCATCTGGTTTATGAAGGTGCAAAACACCGGTATAAAGAAATCACAAAAGAAGTTCGGGACCGGATAGACTGGGAGCTCAGTGTGATTGATAAAATGAACTTCAATGGTTATTTTCTCATCGTACAGGATTTTATTAGAGCAGCACGTACGATGGATGTCAGTGTTGGACCAGGTAGAGGTTCAGGCGCAGGATCTGCGGTGGCCTATTGCCTGACAATTACGAACATAGATCCGCTGAAATATAATCTTCTCTTCGAGCGCTTTCTTAATCCGGAGCGTATTTCGATGCCTGACTTTGATATTGACTTCGATGATGAAGGCCGGCAACGAGTCATCAATTATGTAGTAGAAAAATATGGTAAAAACCAGGTGGCTCAGATTGTCACATTTGGTACCATGGCTGCAAAGTCTTCCATTCGGGACGTAGGCAGAGTATTGGAACTACCACTTCCGGATACGGATCGATTAGCTAAGATGATTCCTTTGATGCCGGGCACTACACTTGCGCATATTTTTAAAGAAGGAAAAGGTGCGGAAGAAGGAGCGCAATCACGAGATCTTGACAATATCAGAAAATTAAGAGAACTTGAAAAAGAAGAGACCCATGAAGGCGAAATACTTCGTCTTGCACAAAAGGTAGAGGGCACTGTCAGAAATACAGGTATTCATGCTGCAGGTGTGATCATTGCTCCCGGAGATATCATGCAGTACATACCTGTATGCACATCTTCTGAGACAGATTTATTAGTCACACAGTTTGAAGGGAATCTCGTTGAGTCAGCAGGAATGTTGAAAATGGACTTTCTCGGGCTCAAGACATTGTCCATAGTTAAAGACACTATAAAAATTATTGCCGAACGAAATCCGGATATGGATGTGGTAGATCCCGATACCATACCTCTTGATGATGCTCCGACATTTACGTTGTTTCAGAAAGGTGAGACTATTGGGATTTTCCAG
>JBATMM010000211.1:0-1661 GCA_049289835.1 Saprospiraceae bacterium
GATGGCGATAGGGTAGTGACATCAAATACATAAATTAATATCGATGCCTTCTCTATCTTATCCATCGTTCGTTGTATCCCCATGGATTCAATCTCATCATGCGCTTCACGGATACCCGCTGTATCAATCAATCTGAATTGAATCCCATCAATCACCAATACTTCTTCAATCGTATCTCGTGTCGTACCAGGTGTCGCAGAAACTATCGCTCTATCTTCCTGCAATAATTTGTTGAGCAGTGTAGACTTGCCCGCATTCGGTCTTCCTGCAATGACAGTTGGAATTCCTTCTTTGATCGCATTCCCCAGATGAAATGTTTCTTTCAATCTTGAAGTCAACAAAAGGATTTCACTCACAAGACTTTTCAATTTATCACGATCTGCAAATTCAACATTCTCTTCGCCAAAATCTAATTCCAGTTCTATCAGGCTCGCAAAATCAATCAGCTTTTCTCTCAAATGGATTATTTCACCGGACACTTCTCCTTTCATCTGTCGCATCGCCATCAAATGTGAAGCTTTTGATTGCGATTCAATCAAGTCAGCAACAGCCTCAGCCTGCGAAAGATCCATTCGCCCATTCAAGAATGCACGCATCGTAAATTCACCGGGATCAGCAGGTCGAGCACCTTGTCGAATAAGCAATGAATTGATTTCATGAAGAATATATGGAGATCCATGACAACTGATTTCAATGACATCTTCTGACGTAAATGATTTCGGAGACTTATACACACTCACGATCACATCATCAAGTGTTTGTCCATCTTCATCGATGATCCGTCCATAATGCATTGTATGCGATTCCACTCGTGACAGATTCCGGCCTTTGAATATTTTGTTGGTGATGGAAATGGCTTTAGGGCCAGATAGGCGGATTAGACCAATAGCGGATACAGTGTCCCCTGTTGCTATCGCTACGATGGTGTCTTCCTTCATCGAATTTTCGATTTTCGATTTTCGATTTTCGATTGATATTTTGTATTCACGGTTGCCATTTGATTCGCAAAGTACAAATTGCTGCAGGCTTGCAAGGCTAAAAAATCACTTGACAGATTAAAGAATTCCCCCTAAATTTGGAATAACCAATTGAAAACTTATGACTGAAGCTATTCTCAAAGAACGATTTTTGAGATTTGGAAAGAGTGTCTATAATCTCACAAAGGAATTTGCTAAAGAGCCAGCTTATAATGTGGTATCTTATCAAATACTCAAAAGTTCCTCTTCCTCTGGAGCAAATTACCATGCTGCCTGTCGAGGTAAATCCACTCCTGATTTTATCAATAAACTTAAAATAGTTGAAGAAGAACTCGACGAAACTATCTATTGGCTAAAATATATTGATGGCATTGATGGCAAATGGAAACAATTTACTGACCCTTTAAGTAAGGAAGGGAATGAATTATTATCCATAATTATTGCATCTAAAAAAACTGTATTGGGCAAAAGCAATTGAGGTTAAAAATCGAAAATCGAAAATCGAAAATCGAAAATATCACAGCGAAGCCGTCTCCTGCTTAAAATACTGCTTCGGTGTATGTCCAAATTTCTTCTTAAACGCCGTGATAAAATGACTCGGATTCTGATACCCGATTTTAAAGGCCACTTCCTTCACCAGATATTCGCCTGAATTCAACATCTGCATCGCTGATTCAAGTTTGT
>JBATMM010000212.1:0-5879 GCA_049289835.1 Saprospiraceae bacterium
GCTTTGTTCGGGATGTGTTCGAGATGCTGAAGGTTTATTCCTTTTAATAAATGATCGATGGTAGTCTGTCTTGCTTTGTGTGTATCATTGATAGTCCAATGATCTCCTGCACGTTTGAGATCTGATCGATCACCCATTTTATTCGTGATGAGGATTCGACCAATAGTATTGATGTCAGCTATTGCAAAATTACTTTCCGTCCGGTCGATATTAGTGGATACGTCTTTTTTTGTTTTATAAAAATATACGACAAGCACTGCGATGATGATCAATACGGCAAACAGGATAATATTTCTTTTCATAAAATTTATCGTTGTTAGTTGGATCAAATTCCAACAAAGGCTTTTTTAGTTTGTCAACCTCCCAAATTTTCTTTTCCTGAAAAACTGATATACTATACCGAGGATAAATATAAGCACCAACGGGCCCAGAATGTTGATCAATTGCCAACGCACACCTTCTTCTCTCGCTTTTACAGTATCCAGTAATCTAAGCTTGACATCTTTAAGACGTGCTTCAAGCACACCTGATTCGTCAAGCATATACTCAAGTGAATTGAGCAGGAAATCACGATTACCCGTAAATGTCGTATTCTCATATTTATTAAAACCCAGAGGAGCAGGTTCTCCTGAATTTGGACTCACCAGGTTTTTGATGATATCTCCATCCGTCACAATCATCACTTTCGATTTGGCTGTAGACCCTTTAAATTCCATGCCAGCTGTGTGTAAAACTTCCATTTGTTCGGCAGACAATCTATTTTGGAACAAGGACTGAAAGGATCCTTCAAGCATCACCGCAAAACCTTGCGGCCCTTTGTTGAATAAGGAAGGATCAAGTTGTTCATGCAGAATAGCAAAATTCAATCTTACAGGTGTAAGTTGAAGTCTGGAATATTTCGAAGAAGTCAAAAGAATTGTCTTCTTAATACGTGAAGCTGTTTGTATCGTGTCTATACTGGATGGGAATTCAAGTTGTATCCGATCCAATCCTTTCGTGATCGGGTGATCTGACGTAGATGTGATCAATGGATAATAATACCATGGATATAATTCTGTCTGCACCTTATCCCCCTGCATCCCAACCACCATCGGAATACGTGTGCATTGAAGATCAAGTACCAGATTGGGATTTACTCTCGCGCCATATTTGAAAAAAAGAGGATCAAGACCAAGCTCATAAGATGGCGGAATATAATATTTATTGACATTAATGCTGTCCAATGACACATTCAACGGATCGATGAGGAACATGATATTTCCACCATGCATCACATATTGATCCAGCATAAACAACTGGATCTCAGAAAATTTCTCTCTTGGTTTTGCAATAATAAGTGCACTAATATCCTGGGGTATTTCTACTACACTATCCAGGTTGATCCGATTGATCACATATTCATTCTGCAGGTCTTTTTCAATTGAAGCTGTTTGTTGATGAGTCAATTCGCCCTGCCCCATTGAAAACGCAATAAGCTCCTGGTGTTTTCTTTTTATTTTTTGAATACCATCTGCGATTTTATATTCAAGCAAACTGATGCTATTGTTGATGATCACATCTTTATCTGCTCCGGGGATGTCATCCTGCAACAAAGGCACAGGAATGCTACGGCTTCCATAATTGATGATGGCAAACGGATATATTTCCTGAGTAGATTCACTGGAAGCATCACTAACTCTTAATTGCGTCGGAATGAGTCCCGCAGCAGTCAATTGTTTTCGGCGGGCATTGATTTCATCTGCTGTTCCAACATTTGGATTGTCAAAATTATATTGAATATCAGGATTGACCTGAGCAAATCGTCTCAGTATATCTTCAGTTGATTCCTGTAATCGCTTGAATCCGGCAGGGAATTTTCCGGCTAAGAGAACTTTAATATAAATCCGATCATCAAGGCTCTTCAGTAATTCTTTAGTAGCAGGCGCCAGAGTAAATCTTCTTTCTTCAGTAGCATCGATCGACAAATAAAGCCACTGACTCAGGATGTAAACAAATATCAAAATCCCGCTGATCAAAAGCGCAGTAGTGGAGACTTTCCGGTGAGCGGATGATAAGAGGTTTTTGCTCATCCGTTAGTTCCGTTTTGAAATGGCAGCCCATGTCCATGCAAGACAAAGACCGATGAGGCAAATAAAATACGCAAGATCTCTTGTGTCAATGATCCCTCGGCTGATAGAATGATAATGATAATCTATACCCAATGATTCGATGATGCTATCCAGACTTCCCTGAAAGGAAGCAAGTTTGCTGATGAAATAAAAACTATAATACAATACAAAGCAAAAGAAAACAGCGCCGACAAAAGCCACAATCTGATTAGATGTCTGCGAGGATGCAAATATTCCAATAGCACAAAACACGGCTCCTAATAAAAAGAGGCCGAAGTAAGACGCAGCAATCTGTCCCAGATCAATATTCCCCTTTGGCGAACCCAGGTAATAAACGGATACAACATAAATGATCGTTGGCGCTATCGCGATTGCTAACCATGTCAGTGTGGCAAGATATTTTCCTGCAACAATTTGAAATGATGTAATGGGTCTTGTCAATAACACCTCCAGTGTAGCTGATTGTTTCTCTTCTGCGAAACTTCTCATTGTAAATGCAGGAATAAGAAATATAAATATCATGGGCGCAATGGCAAACAATGTATCTACACTTGCAAATGGAGACATCAGGATACTGAAATCAGGAAATACCCAAAGGATAAGACTGAGCACAACCAGTAAAAGTCCAACGGTGATGTACGCAATCATCGAACTGAAATAACTTCCGAGTTCACGGAGATATACTGCCCTCATGATGCCTGGGTCAGTTGTTGGAAAATATTTTCAACACTCTCTTGTAGTGTTGACATCTCAATGATCTTGAGTCCTTTCTTTACCGCAAAATCAAAGATGGCTTCATTGAGGTTGTTTTCTTTGCCGGTGATGATGTAGCAAAAGTTGTTGATTTCTTCGTGTGAAACATATCCTTCTATTTCTCTCAACGTGATATCCACCACGTGTCTGGAAAAAATGACTTTGACTTTGTAAGCATTTGTAAGATTCTGACTCAACAACCTGATGTTGCCATCAGCTACAATCTTTCCTTTATTGATGATGATCACTCTGTCGCACAAAGCCTGAACTTCCTGCATGATGTGTGTTGAGAGGAGAATCGTTTTTTCTTTACCCAGATCTTTGATGAGCTGTCTGATTTCGATAAGCTGATTTGGGTCAAGTCCGGAAGTGGCTTCATCAAGGATGAGTACATCAGGATTATGGATGATAGCTTGAGCAAGACCTACACGCTGACGATATCCTTTTGAAAGTTCGCGGATTTGTTTGTGATATTCTTTAGTAAGGCCGGTCAATTCGATCACCTCATTTATTCTTTTCCAGGGCTGGTCGATATGATAGACCCTGGCTACATATCGGAGGTATTCTCTGACGTACATATCCTGGTACAAAGGATTATTTTCAGGGAGATAGCCAAGGTTTGCGCGGATTTTAGTGCTTTCTTCTGTTACCGGTATGCCATTGACCAGTATTTCGCCTTGATCAGCCGTGAGATAACCGCTGATCATGCGCATTGTTGTAGTCTTACCAGCACCATTAGGCCCTAAAAAGCCAAGGATTTCCCCCTTTTCTACCTGAAATGAAACATCATCCACTGCTGTTTGCGTGCCGAAAAGTTTAGTAAGATGTGAGACTTTGATGGACAAGGTGGAAAAAGGTTTAATGCTCAAAAACGCCGACAAAATTAGATTATTTCATTTAGCAACCTCAGACAATGACAATTAAGCGTTAACCTTAAAAATCCTTAATTAACCCCTGAAGAGTCTGTCAATCCCTTGGATAAATATATCTTTGGCTTTTATTATATATACACTATGAGTCAGGATCCAAAACCCATCAAAAAGAAAGTCACTGTCAATAAGCCTGTTGCCGGTGCATCACAAAGAAGAACATTCGTAAAGCCACAAGCCAGTTTTCCTTTGCTTTTTTCAAAAGACAATTACATGTATATGGCTATTGGGGTTGGGCTGATAGCGCTGGGTATGATCCTTATGTTAGGAGGCTCAATGAAAGATCCCAATCAATGGGATGAAAGTGTCATCTATAGTGCCAGGCGTATTACATTGGCACCTATCATTATTCTGGCTGGTCTTGCTACTGAGATTTACGCGATCTTCAAAAAATAACTCCCTCTTCACTATATGAATGAATACCTTGAAGCCATCATCCTTGGCATCGTGCAGGGCGTAACGGAATTTATTCCTGTCAGCAGTGATGGACATCTTGAACTGGCAAAGTGGCTTCTTGGCAATTCGGATTCTGGTGCTGACAGCCTATTTATGACAATCGTATTACATTTTGGGACTGCTTTCGCGATACTCTGGGTATTAAGGCAAGCTATTTTTGATGTGTTTAAGGATATGGTTACGCCAGAAGGTAGAAAATTCATTCTCAAGGTGATCGTCTCCATGATTCCGGCAGTGGTTGTTGGTCTTGGATTTTTACCTCTTATAGAATCTATGTTCAATCAGCAAATTGTATTAGTAGGTCTTTTCTTATGCATCAATGGAGCGGTTTTGATCATCTCTGATTACCTGCCCAATTCAGACAAACCAATAACGATATCGAAATCATTTATCATTGGAATAGCCCAGGCGATTGCCATTCTTCCCGGCATCTCAAGATCAGGCTCTACGATTGCAACCTCAGTTGGATTAGGGATTGACAGGTCTAAGGCAGCAAAATTTTCTTTTATTATCGTATTGCCTCTGCTTTTTGGTGAAATGGCCAAAGATCTTTTGGACGGTAAAATGTCAATGGCAGAATCGAAAGGACTTCCACTGCTTCTTGGCTTCATTATTTCATTTGTAGTCGGGATTTTTGCATTCAAATGGTTGTTGAGCATTGTGCAGAAAGCAAAGCTCAGTTATTTTGGCATTTACTGTATTACCATTGGTCTTGCAGCTATTATTCTTCGCCTTTGGGTGTGGACAACCTGATCTTATCCCTATGCTTCCTATTCTTCGATCCCTTGAATCAGGTGAACTTGTTTCAGGTGCACTTTTACTTGTAGACAAACCACAGGGTTGGACTTCGTTTGATGCTGTCAATAAAATTAAGAATCTCGTCAGGCGAAAATATAATCTGAAGAAATTTAAAATAGGCCACTCAGGCACACTTGATCCTATGGCAACAGGCCTGCTCGTCGTCTGTACGGGTGCATGGACAAAGCAATTGCATCATCTGCAGGGACTTGATAAAAAATACGCGGGAGAAATAACCCTGGGCATTGAAACGGATACCTATGATGCTGAAGGGAAAGTTGTTTTTACAAAAGAGGTTCCCGCACTCACTGTCGAAGTTCTAAATTCTTTTTTTCAAAACTTCATAGGTGATATCCAACAATTGCCTCCGGCATATTCAGCGATTAAAAAAGATGGTAAGCCTCTATACGAATTAGCTCGTGCGGGTAAGGAAGTTAAATTAGAACCTCGTAACGTAACAGTTCATTCCATCAAAATAATTGAATATAATTCTCCAAAAATCACGATTGAAGTTCATTCAGGCAGTGGTTTTTATGTGCGTTCGCTTGCACATGATATCGGAGTGATGTTGAGTTGTGGAGCACATTTGTCAGCACTCCGAAGGATAGCGATAGGTGGTTATACCTTGGATGATTCTATGACAATGGAAAGTATTGCCAGTGCCTTAGGATAATATATTGTCTTTCAAAAAAAGTAAACTTTTGATATATAGTTAGACCATGTTAATAACTACCTGGAGAGGCTGTCAATCAAAGTGTTAGACCATAGTGGCACTACTAGTAGTGCCACTATGGTTATTATTGCCTTATTGTAATATTGAGGCATCTATTTTCTC
>JBATMM010000213.1:0-17936 GCA_049289835.1 Saprospiraceae bacterium
GTCTATTGTCTATTGTCTATTGTCTATTGTCTATGGTCTATTGTCATTCGTCCTTGGTCATTCGTCCTTGTTCATCAGAACTGGTGGTCTGAAAAATGATCTGTAGTCTAAGCTCGGTAATATTAAAAGAAAAACAAGTGGCAAGAGAAAAATAACCCTTCCCTCATACCGTGTCAATACGGTTGAAAATGTACTACAGACAAATGCATTGAAAACCATAGCCCAAAGAAATAATACAACAAGTTCCCGATGTCTTCCTGTCCAGTTCTTATAAAATAAAAGAAGCAGCACAAGCATGGCGAAAGATCCAAAAACAATTATGTTTTGTCTTTCATTCAGCTTATCAAACAAAAGTCTTCCATTCCCACGGTTTTGAAATGAAATACTTTGGGCATTCTGAAGAGCAGGGAATCTTTCATTTATATAACTTAGAATGTTAGGCCTCTGGGGTTCAATTTCAAAACTGGCAAGTTGTGAGAGTGTAGATGAGAATGATGCCGACACAAAACGTCTGAGATATTTTCCATTCCACATGATATCATGGATCATTCGTTTATACGCAGGGCCGGACGTTTCCCACCCTCCTGTTTTATAAAAAGGACTATTGCTGTCCCAGATAAAATCAGCGGTCATAGAATCTTTATACGGACAGAGCGCATAATTTGCCTGGCCACATTTTTCTTTTAAAAATGAATCCAGTATTCCCATTTCATGCAACCTCGCCGTAAGAAATACGTGCCCGTTTTGAGAAAGAAATAATCGTTGTGTAAATGCAAAATTGACAACAAATGTGATGACCACTGCGGTGATAAATACTGAACAGGAGAGCATCCATTTTTTCAGAAAATAAGGACGTTCGTTGTTTTTATTCCAAATCAGATATTTACCTCCCAGTAGGAGCAGGCAAAGGAGAAAAACAGGGAAGTGTGAGTTGTGTATGATTGTGGCATAAACACATACCGGAATCAAAAACCACAAATGCGCCTTTTTTAGATCTGCAAAAAATAACAACGCCAGAGAAATCAGAAAAATGGATGTGAAAATATCCGGCATGAGAAAACTTACAAAAAAGGAGTACCCGGTAAAACAACAAAGGACAAAGACAGATAGTAAAAAATGAATGAGCTTATTGTGATACCGGCTGAAATAGTGAAAAAATAAATACAACACCACTGAAGCCAGAATACCCTGAGCAATAATGCTGAAGAACAAATTGTCCATCATATGCGTATGTCGCAAAAACCAACCATAAAAAATAGGCCGGTCCCTGGGCAACGAATTTTCTATTCCTGATGCCAGATAGGCAGCTGTATCCGGATAGGTGATTGGAAAATTATTGTATAAACCTGTTGAAATGGATAGCAATACACCGGACAAAAGTGTTAGAATCACAGAGCTATACTTCCTGGTCATACGTTTGTTTTTCGCTTTTTATCATTCTTAATACATCCCAAGATAACAATGAACTCCATGACATGAAAGAAAATTAATTTTTCCCCGATAGCAAGGTTATCTAATCTATCCAAAGATGACAAGAGGTATAGAAGTACAAAAATTAATTTGAGAAAATAAAATCAGCCAGAATGTTTATAACATACGACATCACTATGCCATCTGAAGGCAATCAGATTGACTATGGATTAAGAATTGAGGGACTAACAGAAGAAAAAAATTGAGGGAGAAAACTTGTAAAATGTAATCCTGACCTTATGCTGATTTTTTGTTCAGCATACTTACTCCCCCTATCAGGCAAAGAGCCCCGGCTCCGAGGATAATGTAAGCAGTCTCTTTAGCTCCTTTATCCTGAGCTGAAAATTTAATACCCAGAATATTTACTTCTCCCCCGCTATTGTCAAGCTTGTTGATGCCTACATAGCCAAGGAAAAGAGCCAAAATAATAAGGATGATACCCATTGATTTATTCATGATCTATAGTTTTAGTGAATGAATTGAAATGATCATGAATGATAACAACATGATCTCTATACTGTTCACGCTTTACGACTGATCGAACTTCCTGAGGTTTTCGGCCTTACGCCTTTTAATGGCCAACTGGCTGAGCACAATGACGATCAGTAATGAAGCAATGCCCTGCATCCATAGAGCACGGATATTCACCATTTGAAGAAAGTAATCATAGTATCCATGCACAATGACGGCTAAAAGCAACGCCAATAAGCCGTAGAGAAAAATCCTGTTCCTGAATAGTTTTGCTTCTCCTAAAAAATACCCCATAATCACAGCACACACAGCATTCAGTGGAACAGTAGTGAACATCCGGAGAATATCACAATTATTACCGGAAGAGATCACATAAAAAACATTTTCCGCTGTGGCATATCCCATACCCACCATGATGGCATACACAATACCATCAAATGGCTGATTGAATGCTTTGTAATAAAATGTAACCCCGCGCAGGAATAAAAACTTACCTCCCTCTCCCAGCAATCCAATGAAAACAAATGCACTGAGGATTTCATTCAATTCATCCTGATGGCTGACATACATAAAATGATGGAGCAGGTATCCTATACCGCGTGAAATAAAAAAACTGATGGCACCGAAAAGTACACTCATCAATAACAACCCTGATGGTTCAGGTTCACGTAAATCTCTCAGGTAAAAGTAAACTGCGATAGCGAGGCCGGGGAGAATGGCGAGGAGCAGAAGGAGCGTCGTATTCATATGACTGACAATATAAGGAAAAAAGGCGACGGGCACCGGACCATAGACGATAGACCATGGACCATAGAAAATAGAACATTGATCGTGGAATACTGAACATAGACCGAAGATTATAGATAGCCATTATTATTATTTTTTAGCTACTACAGTAGCATCAGAGTAACAAGTATACGACCCGAAAAATTAAACTATGGTCCATGGCCAAACTTCATTTGCATTTTACAATACCAGTCCCTATTTTTGAATTACTTCACAAGTCACCAGTTAAAACTAATAATATGCCATTCAAGTTTGAAAAACTCGAGATCTGGAATTTAGCAATGAATCTTGCCGAGGACATTCACTTAATCACCAGGAAATTCCCTAAAGAAGAATTATTTAATCTCGCATCTCAATTCAATCGTGCCGGAGATTCTATTGCATTAAATATTTCAGAGGGCTCAATAGGTCAATCCAATAAAGAGCAAAGGAAGTTTCTTTCATATTCAATTCGGTCCATTGCTGAAAGTGTCTGTTGTATGTACAAGGCTTTTAGAAGATCCTATATTTCACAATCAGAATTCACTGATCTGTATCAAAAAGCTGAAATTCTATTTCGAAAGACAAATGCTTTCAGAAATACTCTTGTAATACCCGGGACAAATACGAAAAAATAAAGTAATGGTAGATGGACCATGGACAACGGACCATTGTGTGCGTTTAATAGTATCAAGTGAGTGGATAGTTGTCTATTGAATGTAATCTATAGACTAAGTTCTATTGTCCATGGTCTATGGTCTATCGTCCATGGTCTATCGTTCATGGTCTATTTTCCTTTCTTCTTCACGATATACAAATCCATCGCTATTTTCTCGATCAATCCTTTAGGAAGAATCTCAGCCATCTTTGCACCTACATAGTTGAGAACACCAGGTACAATTTCAGCTTTATCTGCAAACATTCCATTGATCCCTGCCTTTGCGACAGAATCAGGTTGTACACTGAATTTTTCAGCCTTTTCTTTGATGGCACCCATATTGGCCCTGTCAACAAAACCGGTAGAGGTGGGTCCGGGACTCAGGCATGTAGCAGATACATTTGTTCCCTTCAATTCCTTTCGCAGACCTCGTGTAAAAACCAGTACAAATGCTTTTGAAGCTGCATAATTGGCAAGCGTCCCTACGGCCTGATAAGCAGAAGTGCTGGAAACATTCATGATATAGGCACGCTTATTATTTTGCAGCATTGGCAAAAGAACCTTACACATATCCGAGAGTGTAAACATATTCAAACGCATCATCGCGTTGATTTCTTCACGGGTCAGGTTTTGCATTTTGCCCCAAACGGCATAACCTGCATTATTGATAAGGATGTCTATAGAATAATTTTTTTGACTCAGCCAGTCCCTGACATTTAAGGCCACATCAGGAAGTGAAAGATCAACAGCCAGAAAGTCAGCATTGACATTAAATACACGGCGCAACTCTTCGGCATTTTTCTGCAGCTGTTCACCTGATCTTGCAAGGAGAAGAATATCATGCTTTCGTGAAGCCAGTTCCCTGGCCATGGCCCAACCGATTCCTCCGCTGGCGCCAGTGATCAATGCGTAGGCCATGTTACTTGTTTGTAACAGCCATAAATCGCTGATAAAGTAGCGGCTTGCTGGTTTTGGTACGTGGCTCGAATTTTCCGCAGATGATCGGAATATACATCACACGTCTGCGGCTTTTCTCGCCTACAAAAGGTGACTGTGCTACCCTATGCCATAAACGGCCATCATGTACAGTGAGGTCACCTGGCTCAACGGATAAGCCCACTTCATCTTTGTCAGCTTTATAATTGAGATAATAGACCTTTCTGAACAACAAGGTAAAAACACCCTTATTGTGTGTACCCGGCAACAATCTCAGACCACCATTAGCAGGCGTAGACGTATCAAGATGCAAACCCAGATTAAGCATTGGCATCACTTTATTGCCATAAAAAATGTCCCGAAGAACATCTGTGTGCCATGCAAGCTGACTATAATTGCTATCCGTTGCATTCACATAATGATTGAATACAAGACCATCTTTTTCATTTTCACCAAGGCGTGAATCTGCTGCACCATTAAGCTCAAAAAGCGCCTTGAGTCTTGGCTCACCAAGGAATTCCTGGAATATTTTACCAAACTGGTTGAGGAAAGCAAATCGCTGAACAATGGTCTTGCCATCTACATCTTTGCCGTATTTTATCGGAGTTCCATTGACAAGTTTACGGTCTTCTTTTATCCATTCATCCTGAATACGCTCAGATTCCTGAATCATCTTCGTCACGACTTCCTTAGAGACAAAATTCTTGAAATGGATGAAACCGTTTTTATGAAAAAACTCCTTTTGATCTGGAGTCAGTGATGAGCCTAAAGTGAAAACCGGATAGCTTTTAAACTCAGTGGTTTCTTCATTTTTTATTTGCTTGGGCATGAGAGAGAGCTACTTTTTTGTTTGTATTGTAAATCGAAAGTTACTTGAATATTATTGCATGGTTAACATGAAAACTTTTTATTAACAAGTTTTACATAGTATTTCCTATCAACCCTTGGTTTTCAGTCATTTAGAGGAGGCCCTAAAATATTTTTGAAGCCATAAAAAACAACTAATGTGACCATTGGGGCGACCAAAATGTCGATGGTATAATGGACATGCTGCCATGCCAGTAGAACCCCGATGACAAAGGTAAAGACAATTTTAGCTATTCTGGCCCATCGGTTTTTCTCTATTAGGACCAAAACCGTCATGGTACCTACATGACCCGAAAAGAACATATCCTTTGCAAAGGTACCATTCGGATAGAATTTTGTGGAAATAGGATCTGTGAGAAATATCATGTCAACCGGAGGCTCCAGAGTGAAAAGGTACATCGTCCCCATCCGGATCAGTGAAACAGCAAAATAAGTGGCGAGTCCAAGCAATATCAGATCAGGATGCCGGGCCACTGAATAAATCGTCTGCAGTACAGATACATAGATCATTGTAAATATCAACACTGACCAATTGACAGGTTTGAATAAATTCAGAATCACGTCATTCAGGTAAATCCCTTGTTTTGGTTCGATGATATCACCATAAAAAGTAGGGAGATAGAAAATGATGATCAGCATACTTACGATGCAAAATGCAATGATCCACCTGGCATATAAGGATTTTAGCAATTCATTCCAGGACATGTAGTGAGTTGTGAATTGTGAGTTGTGAGTTGTGAGTTGTGAATTGTGAATATTTTGTTTTTTGCAAATTGCCAATTGCTTATTGCTTATTGTTTATTGTCTTTCGTCATCTCACAATCAATACCGGAATCTCCAATTTATGCCGTACATCATCTACTGTAGTCCCAAAGATCAGGTCCTTGAATACCTTATGTCCATGCGCACCCATGACCAATAAATCTGCATCGAATTCCTTTACCTTTTCAACGATTCCATTTTTCGGTCTTCCATATCCGATTGAAATCGAATTCTTATAACCAAGGCTTGTGAGGTTGTCAGAATACATCATTAAATTCCTTTCATCGGATAACGTTTCATAATCACGAATATCCTTTCCGATAGCAAGCGCGCCTGCAGTTTCCACGACATGTATTAATTTATACTCTGCTTCTTTTCCGCCCTGCAATATGGCATGACTGATGGTCGTATGATCGGTTTTTGTAAAATCTATGGTGATCGCTATGCGTTTGTATCGTGTAGCCACCGCTGTTGTAATTTCACTAAAGGTTCCATGGGGCAATGGCTCTCTGTATTTTTTCTTTCGAACGATCAGTGGCACAAAAGTGATGTACAATAAAATAATCGCTGTAAAAATCGCAACTGGCAATACGGTTACTTTTAATATCCATGTGTTCTCACCCGGTTGCGACATCCATTCCCCCAATGTGCCTACCACAAGCTTTGCATTTAGTCCTACTATGATAGCTGCCGATAACCATGCCAAAATTCTGATATAAGGTTTGATGACAAATTCTTTCATCTTTTCTTTATCACTCACAAAATGAATCAGTGGAATAATGGCAAATCCTAATTGAAGGCTCAATATGACCTGGCTCAGAACTAATAAACTTCCTGTAGCCCCTTCACCCAGCAATTGAATGATGATTAAAGCGGGAACAATAGCAATAAGCCTTGTCAGTAATCTTCTTACCCACGGCGCGATCCGCAGGTTGAGATAACCTTCCATCACCACCTGTCCTGCCAGTGTGCCTGTAATCGTGGAACTTTGGCCTGCAGCTATTAATGCTACAGCAAAAAGTATAGGAGCCCATCTTGTGCCCAACATGGGCTGCAATAGTTTATAGGCATCCTGTATTTCGGCAACATCAAATAATCCATTTTTAAAAAAAACCGAAGCTGCCAGGATCAATATAGCCGCATTGACAAAAAAGGCAAGGTTCAGGGCAATGGCCGAATCAATGAAATTGTATTTGATCGCCAGTTTTATTTCTGCAGGATTTCGAAGAAATTTTCTTGTCTGTACTAATGAAGAATGCAAATAAAGATTATGCGGCATCACAGTAGCTCCTATTATACCAATGGCAATATATAATGCTGCACTACCCGGTATACCCGGAATAAATCCGGTGACAAGTTCTCCAAAATCCGGTTTGGCAAAAAACATCTGCGCAAAAAAACTCATGCCGATGATAGCGATCAATGAAAGAATAAATACTTCCAGCTTTCGCATCCCGTAATTGAATAAAAACAAAACGAGGAATGTATCCAAAACCGTAATACTGACTCCCCACATCAGTGGAAGATGAAAAAGCAATTGCAAACCGATGGCCATACCGAGCACCTCAGCCAGATCACAAGCGGCTATCGCAATTTCAGCTAAGATGTAGAGATAAATATTGACAAATCGTGGATACATCTCACGCGAAGCCTGTGCAAGGTCACGACTGCGTACGATACCCAGGCGGGCACTGAGGCTTTGCAGGAGCAGGGCAATAAGATTCGACATCAGGAGCACCCAGATAAGCTTGTATCCAAACTGGCTCCCGCCGGCAAGATCTGTAGCCCAGTTTCCCGGATCCATGTAGCCTACGCTTATAAGATAAGCGGGTCCTAAGAAAGAAAATAGCTTACGACGGTTAGATGTCGCTTTCATCACGTCCACTGATGCATTGACTTCGGACAATGAAGCCATTGGCTCTTCTATATGCTGCATAACAAATACGTACGTTTTATGATTCTAAAGACAAGTATATCCGGTGGGAATACCGCTTTTGTGATATGTCGTAAAAAACCAAAGATACTATTGTAACCTGAAAGAATTTAATAGCGCTAAATTTGCCCTCATATGATTTTTAGCGCACTTCTTTATTACCTGGTCCTGTTGCCTGTTTCACTCCTCCCCTTTTCAGCATTACATGTTATTTCCCGAATAGTCTTTGTGATCCTATATGATCTGGCAGGCTATCGTAAAAAAGTGGTGATGACAAATATCCGGAATTCATTTCCAGAATTACCTGAGAAGGAATGTGCAGTCCTAGCCAGGAAATTTTACAAGCATCTCTGTGATGTATTGCTGGAAAGCCAGAAAATATTCACTATCTCAGATCGGGAATTGACAAGTCATATACAATGTATTAATCCTGAAATAGCCAATAAATATTTCGAAATTGGCAATCATGTCATTATTGCAGTCGGTCATTATAATAGCTGGGAATTGATGTTGACATCGTTTAATTTATTATTCAAACATCAGCCTGTAGTGATTTACCAGCCTTTAAAAAACAAATTTTTTGATATTAAGCTGATCAAGGCAAGAAGTAAAAAGGGCACACGAATGTTGCCTATCAAAGAAGTCAAACCATTTTTCAACTCTTCAGATACTAAATTAAGTGCAATCTTTTTTGCGATTGATCAATCACCTCCCAATCCTGAAAAAGCTTACTGGATGGAATTCATGCATCAGGACACTGCCGTATCCTTCGGAACGGAATATTATGCAAAGGCTTATAATCTGCCGGTGCTGTATGCTCAAATGAATAAGATAAAACGTGGCTATTACCAATTAAAATTTATTGAAGTCACAGAAAATCCGGAAGCTACATCATATGGAGAAATCACTGAAAATGTGACTCACCTTCTGGAAAAGGATATTGTCGCTCATCCTGAATATTGGTTGTGGTCGCACAGGAGGTGGAAACATAAAAAAGGCGAAGGCTAAGGCTAAGGGCAAAAAGCAATAGGCAATAATCAATAGGCAATAGGCAATAATCAAAAGGCAATAGGCAATAGGCAATAGGCAAAAATCAAAAATCAATAAGCAATAAGCAATAAGCAATTATCATCAAGACAGGGCGTGATATCCAATGTATCATGACATGAGTTTAAACAAAACAAACATGATAGCAAGAGGATAAGAAGAATAAGCCTCCTTATCGTCTCAGAAACGAAAAATGGAGTGCCCTCAGAGAAGCATAAAAACCTATCGTGATCAATGCCAATCTAAGGTAATCAGCCTTGATCCAGGTCGATACATATTGATGAACTTTCAACGGGTCAAGTGACCCGGTATTGTCATCGAACAAATACTGACTGATGGGTGTAAAATAATGGAGGGTAACGAAATCGATCAGAATATCCATGACCAGAGATATGGTTAAAAGACCCAACATCGGATTACCTTGTCTAAAGAATACAATGAAACAGATAATAGAGAGTGCCGTTGAAATGGGCATGATGACCCTGTAAAAATCAATGGGGTTAGTGTTATGAAAAAAGCTATTGAACAAAGTGATGTCTTCAAGACTACCGGAACGCCAGTTAGGCAAAATGATAAAAAGATCAAACATATGCCCGGCGAAGTAGGCCGCGAACACAAGGGCATTGCACCAAAGAAGATATTGAAACTTCATTACTGAAAGTTCATAGTCAAGTGATAAGCATCATGGCTCCAAAAAGAAAAATGAAGCGGAAATAATAATTCAAAAACTGTTCCACATAAAAAAACCGGAACTGATGCTCCGGTTTTTATTAGATGTGTTGAATTTTAATCGATTGACTTAATCACTACCCAGTTCAGGTTTGAATACATTGAGAACGTCATATGTCTTGGTCCTGTCCAGTGCAATTTCAAGTTCATCAAGGAATTTTTGATACGAACCAACGCCATGCACTTCTTCAAAGTCTTTTTGGAACGTATTCGGTTCGTCTAAAAATGACCAGTTTGCCATTCCTATTTCCGCGGCGATGTGAGGACCCTGAGAAGCGCCATATCGGATATAGACTGTATACGAGGCCTGGATATTTTTTGCCTTATAGACTTCAGAGATCAATTTGAGCGCAGCTTTCATTCTGTCCATCTGACCCGGGTTAAGCGTAAAAAATCTGAGCCTTGATTTGGTGAAATTCATGGAACCCGCAGGAGCATACGTTACTTCTTTATATTCTCTCCAGAATGCCGCATCACTGACAGCTTCAACATAAGGAATCACATTCTTCTGCCAGTCAGCATCATGTTCTGCACCGGATGGACGACCATCAATCTGGCTTAATGTAACAGGCCCCATGACCAATGTGTAATCACCGGTTCCCGGTCCGGAAATAGTTCTCATAACCCCAATTTTATAAGGGTTTGCCGTATGAAACTTTTTGTTGTGCGCCGCAAGTCCTTTTTCAAGCATGTCACGCATTCCCAATTTAGGTGTGTAAGAAGCTACTTCCCATTGGTTGTAATCAGTTTGAGAGAAGCCGGACATGGAATACCATGTCAGCAGGCAAAATGTAATCAGTAGGTTTTTCATTTTCATACTATTTTGGTTGTTAAAAAAGACGTTTTGTTTTTGAAAATTCGACTTCGTAAAAATAAATATGGCATTCATATCAGCATACCACATCTTGATGTGATGGCAGAGTTGACATGAATTAATATTCAATGCACGAGAAGTGATTAAATATAGATTAATGGTTTATAATGCACCTGCCTTATTAATATCCACACTTTCCAGGACAGAAGATGAATACCCTTTTGTACAAACATTAATCATGGCTTTACCCAGGGTTGTCGTATCGGTTACATACTTTGGCATTCGCTTAAATAAAAAAGTCAGCGGCTTTGTCACCGTGTAAAATAAATTATACCACCCTGTTCTCGACCGGATACCTCGCTTAGGAAGAATAAGCCCGGGCCGGAACATATATGCTTTCTTAAATCCAAGTTTTAATAAATCATTTTCGGTTCTGCCTTTTACACGGGCCCACATTTGCCTGCCCTTCCCGGTGCTGTCTGTTCCGGCGCCAGAAACAAAACAGAACGTCATATCCGGATTCACAGACAAGGCTGTTTGTGCAAAAACCATCGTCAGGTCATGCATGATATGGGTATAATGCTCTTCAGTGGCACCCACAGAAGTAATGCCCATACAATAGAAGCACGCATTGTATCCTTTCAGATTCCATTTGGATTCGGGATCTATGAGATTCTGTATCAGCACCTCTTTCATTTTCGGATGCTTTATATCAATCGGGCTCCGGTTGACCACCAATACAGATTCCACATCAGGACTATCAAGACATTCAAGTAGAACACCTTTCCCTACCATGCCTGTCGAACCTGTGATGATTATCTTGAGTTTTTCCATGAAGCAATTTAACAAGAAATTGCTTTACAAAAATCAGAAATTTGCTGACACACCGACGTAGTAAATACTACGCCAAACCGTAGTACTTCAAATCGCTATTTACAATTCATTGTTCAAAATTCTATTCACTATTCACAATTCACAATTCTCTATTCATTATTCTATTCACAATTCTCTATTCACTATTCCCTATTTTTGTTTCACCCTCTCCCTCTCCTCTTCAGCTCCTGATCTGTGCTCTCCGATGGACTTCACTTTTTGATTTCCAAAATTTTGTGTAAAACTGATTTTAATCGTGGGCTGACTGAAGCGCAGACTTGCTCTGAAATATTGATTTTGTTCCGGCAGATCAGATATACCAGAGAATTTCTGTGTATTTAATACATCATCATATCCAACTCTGAGTGTACCTCCATTGTTACCAAATTTCTTTTGCAGCCCTACATTAATCGCTCCGTAACCTTTTATCTGAACAACACCAAAGAGTCCGCCGCTACCATAATAACCTGTGGCCTCAAATGCAAAATTCGAAGGAAGCGTTATGGTCTGCGAAGAAAATAAACCAAAACCGGCAAAATCAAATTTGGTCAATTTACCATCAAAATATTTACGTGTTTGCTGGGTCCCTCCGATAATGTTATATGACATATTCCACCATTTCATTGGTGTCAAAGGAAGGGTAAGCGTAAAATTGAGCGTCTTTGTATCTTTTAAATTTTCTGCAAATAAAAGCTCCTTATTTGTCCCGGGGATGACACTACTTTGAAATTGAGCAATGGAACTATCCTCCACACTGTATTCCACAGAAAATAAAATGGACTTGTGACGCAATCCTATCTTGAAGTTATCTGAGGTAGCTGGTTGTAATGCAGGATTGCCTGAAAAGAAAGTAGATGGATCCAGGAAAATGATAAATGGAGCCATGTCATCAAATGTAGGCCGCGTGATCCGTTTACTATAAGCGAGATTCACTGAATTGTTTTCATTAAAATCTCTTGAGAGAAAAACACTTGGAAACCATTTTCCAAATTGCCTGTCTACAATATTGGGTTGTTCTTCAGAACCAAGATTTGAATTTGTGTTTTCATATCTAAGACCTGCTTTCAATGTGACCTTGGCCACTAAAGGCGTTTCTATCGAAGCATAACCTGCAAAGATTTTTTCATTGAGATCATATTTAGCCGTCAGAGCAGGATCTTCCAACCATTCCTGAGCAGGCTTATAATCAACACCTACATCATTTGAAAAATGTGAGATTGTACCCTTGACACCGGTTTCAAGTTTCATTTTCTTTCCAATACCGGTAGTATAATCTATTTTACCAACTTTAATATTGATGGGTGTAAGTTTGTGCGCACGCGATTCATCAGAAAAGAGAAAATTTCCTTCACCATCCGAATAATTGTTGACGTACTCAGTTGGATTATTATCCTTGTAAGCAAGTATATTCCCATCGAATGTCAATTGACGTCCTTCAGCAAAAGTGTGCTGGAGATTTATGTTCCCACCGATATGCTTCCATTGATTTAATTCATGATTGTTGATCAGGATTGAGGTATCAAGATGACCATTGCGTGATATGAAAGATGTATTGACAGCATCCATCAGCCATTTTGTATCATAGCCATCCACTAACAAGCCGAGTACATTCTTTTTGTCAAGTTGATAATCCAGACCTATCCGTGCATTGTGGTTATTCGTTCCGGGATCTCTCACACTTTTTGTATCCGTCTCAAGGATATCTCCTCCTAATCCGATTCTCCTGTAAAACGCAAATATCTGTTCAGCAGCATCTCTTGAATAACTATAATCGCCGTACAGATTCATCTTCCCCTTACGGTAATTGAAATTAAGATTACCATTTAGCTGTTCGCCTTTTCCATAGCCAACACTGGCTCCATACGAACCATTCAATCCATCGTCAAGACTTTTCTTCAGGACAATATTTATATATCCTGCATTTCCTTCAGCATCAAAACCGGCAGGTGGTGTTGTGATCACTTCAATACGCTCGATATTATCAGAGCTCATCCCGGCCAGTAATCTGACGACGGCATCAGCAGGCATATAATTGATACGGCCATTGATCATCACGACGACTCCGCTTTTTCCACTGATGGAGAGTGTGTTGCTTTGGTGATTGACCACGACTCCCGGTGTTCGTTCAAGGACTTCGAGAGCATTTGTGCCGGATGAAGTGATACTATTCGCCACATTGACGACCAGACGATCTATCTTTTGTTCGAAGAGAGGTTTCTTAGCGACGACTTCTACTGCATTCATTAATACAGCATCTTCTGCGAGTGAGATCACTCCAAAATCTTTTGCAGGAGAGTTCTCATTTAAAGAGAAGGACTCGCTGTAATGATCTAAATATCCGATCATCGCTACTCGTAACAAATACGTGCCAGTAGCGACATTATTAATTTCGAAATGTCCGTTATCATCAGCTACACTTCCCCTGACAAGAGAGCTATCTGCATTAGACAGGAGTAGTACATTGGCATATGGTACAGCCTGGTCTTTGTCGTCTTTGATCGTTCCGTTCAGGTTAAACTGAGCAGATAGCATATTGATGCTGAGGATCAGCACCAGGGTAAAAAAGAGAATAGGTTTCATAAATTCAGTGAGGGAGTTATTCATCCGGCGAAAATAGAATTAAATATCAAAGTGTAATCAAAAATGCCACCAATGTATAGCCTTACGGCATGAGGATAGGAAAATATTAGATAGAGGTTTCGGTACCAGCTGTACTGTAAAAAATGAAAAGAAGAGAATCACTAAATGACCAGGCTTTGAATCAATAGTCTCTGTTACTTCAAGTTATCCGAACCCACTTTAGGTTCAATAGGCAAGTATTTCAATAAATCTTCTCCTGAGATAACCTTTATGCCTTCATCGGTACTGATGACCATAGATTGGAAGTTTCTGTATTTATATAATATCATACGCTCGTTGGCTATTTTCATTCCTTTCACCCATTTAGCTTCAAAGTCATCTTTTAAGTCAGCTACCATCTTATTGGTTTTTAAATTCCTGAAAAAGTTGATCATTATTAATTGTCAATTGACCGTCATTGAACGTAGAAATGATCTCAAATTGGGTATTTGAATTATCAATTAACAACCATGCGTTAGCGAGTTCCTGATAGGTGTTTTTAAAATTACGAATTCCTTAGGCTGGGTTGTGCTGCCATTTGCAACAAAAGTAATGGAATAAGACGGAAGAATCAATTTAGTCTCCAGTATTAGAATTTAACTATTCTGGAGGACATCCTCGAGTGCCCCTGATTTGAAATTTGAATAAAATAAATCCCAGGAAGAAGATTCTCCTCGAAGTTAAAATTCATTCTACCATTAGATGACCGACCGATTTTAAATTCGTCAATGACTAATCCTGAAATATTGACAAGTGAAATTATCAGGTGATCCATATCTCCATGATACTTTTCAAAATCAACGGTAATATGATCATCTACAATGGTTGGATAAATCTGAATACCAGATAAAGCTGAATTTTGAATTTCTGCTCCTACTCCACTCACCAGATCCAATTCCTCCACCTGAAATGTCATCAGTCCACGACTAAATGTCGCAGCCACAATTGTATTCTCCACCGGATTATATTCCAGATCATAAACAGGCATATACGGAAATTCACTTCCTAATCGATCCCATACAATGCCTGCATTGAAACTAACATATACTCCACCATCTGTAGCTGCAAATAATACTTCATCATTCCATCCGGGAAGGATCAGCATACTATTGACACCCAGCATCGGCACATTTGCTCCGAGCGATGACCATGAAGCACCTGCGTTGTCACTCGTGAAAATATAAGGCGTATTATCATTATCGCGATAACCTGAATATGTGGTGAAAACACCAAGTGGATTTTTTGTCGAACATGTGATTGAAGTCACATAATAACCAGGCGTGCCTTCTGTGATATCTGTCCAATTCATTCCCCCATCAGGAGTTGTCCATATTTTTCCATCCTGTGTCCCTGCATACAATCGATTCTCATCCAGATCAGATAGCGCAATAGCAGTAATCGCCGGATATCTCGAACCTAAAATGGTATCACCTCTTGTCAGATCCGGACTAATGCTCTTCCATATAGGGATAGAATCCCGCATGTCAATGCGGAAAACCTGGTTGGTTCCACAATACAATATTTTTGGATCCTGACTGCTCATCACAAAAGGCATATCCCAATATCGTGTTCCGACAAGTCCGCTGTCTAATTTTATAAAATTGAATCCGTCCATCGTCCAGGCTATGTCACCATATTGTATCATGTAATAGGCCCATGATGGTTCTGTCGGATCAAAACGGGGCTGAAATCCATCACCCCCATATAAACGTGGCCATTCGTTAATGATAGTCGCATTACCACTTGATGTTCCATTGTCCTGTGCGCCTCCGATGTATTGATCAGGCTGATGTGGATTATAAGCTGTTCTATAAAATTGTGTAGAAGGAATATTTTCGATGTCTTGCCATGGTTGCGATTGATCTATAGGACATGAATATGCACCTCCATCTGTGCCTAAATACATCTTGCCATTTGAAAATACAACATCATGTTTGTCGGCATGCACTTCATACATCCACCATTCAGGAGCAGAAAGAAACCATGTCGCACCACCATCAAGTGTTCTGTACAAATCAACACCCAGAAGTAAGATATCATCAGCATCTTCAGGATTGACTTTCAATGCTTCAAAATACCATCCAAAACTTCCAAATAAATCGCAGGGTAATCCAACAGACTGATCTGCTGTAATTCTGCTCCATGTATTCGCTCCATCAATTGATTTATAAATACCTTTCAATGATTCATTAAATCCAAAACAATCTGTGTCGTCTACAAAACCCATATAACTCACAAACAGGGTACCGTCGGCAGTGATATCCACACTTGTCCTTGAATGAAGTCCACCAGGTAATATATCAGTTATATTTTCCCATGTAGCTCCAAAATCTTTGCTCCTGTACAAATCCGTACCCGGACCCAGAGTTGTAGATATTTTATTTGACCTGAGCCTTGTCCATCCGCATGCATATACATAACCTGGTCGAATAGGATCTGTCACTAAATCAATGATGCCTGTACTGTCATCAATAGTCAGCGTTTTATCCCAATGGGCGCCACCATCAACAGATCTGAAGAATCCTCTTTCATTTCCTTTACGCGAAGGATAACCCATGCTCGCTGCGTAAATAATATTTGCATCATTAGGATCAACTGAAACTTTTGAAAGGACACCCGTACCATCAAGTCCGATGAATGCCCAATGAAGGCCATCATCATCAGATCTATAAATCCCTGAACCTAAAAAAGGATAGCCCGAAATATTGACATCACCTGTTGCAGCAAACACTCGTTGCGGATGATGCGGATCAAATGCAATATGACTAATGGAAAGTGAAACCTGATCATCAAATACTGGTTTCCAGTCAAGGCCTCCATTGTCCGTTCTGTACATTCCTCCCTGCGAATAACCAAGTAGAATAATATCCGGATTGAGCGGATCAACAGCTATAGTGTTGACTCTGCCACCGATATTGCCGGGACCTTCAACTTGCCATGGATAATCCAAGCCCCGATGTGATCTTGAAGCAGCTTTATCGGCTTTCATCACACGTTTAAGCTGTTGATGAAAAAGATCAGGAGATGCATCGTCATCAGGATAGTTGCGATCGAGATAGAAGAGTTCGTCGGGGAATAAATGATCATTATCCTTTTTCGAATCTTGATCTTCAAAACTTATTGCAGGAGGAGAAAGGAGGATTTGATTTTCATTTTTTGGCACCCATTTCCCAGCTAATAAAACCATTCCGGCTGAAATGGTAAAGAACAAAATGATAGATGTCATCTTCATACTTGTCAAAAATACACAAATGGCTGAGATGAGATGAAACGACTCGTTGTGTTGGAGAGACGCGATAAATCGACGTCTCTACGACCGAATATCATTTTCGTCCATTGCCCATTGCTAATTGCTTGTTGCCTATTGCTTATTGCCAATTGCCAATTGTATAGGTTCCCAATAATACTCCTTCCATCCTTCACTCAAACTATCATATGTTACAGAGGGAACATCCGTCTGAGTGAATGTAAGTTTAGTACCCTTTGAAGTAGGCGTTAATAAAAATGTACATATTGAAAAATGATCATCCGGCCAACCTTCTTCTTTGAAATGCCATGCCTGGACGATTTTCTTCCCCGGATCGAGTTCAATGTTATACCCGTGGCAGTATCCATCGAAAACAGTAAATTTTCCTTTCGGTCTTTTGTTCATTGTTGTTTTTCCATGATGAATGGCAGACAATGTTTTGCTGCTCATGAGCATATCATACAATTTTTCCGGTGTTGTGGAAAAAATAACTGTTTGTTTGATGGTTTTGGTTTTCATATATTGAACATTGGTCTTTCGTCCTTAGTCATTTGTCATTTCCATACATTCACCTCGGGGCTGAGTTTAATTCCAAATTTTTCCTCCACAGAATTGATGATCTCTCCTGCAAGATTCCAAATCTCCACTCCACTTGCTCCACCAAGATTGACAAGAACAA
This sequence comes from Saprospiraceae bacterium, assembly GCA_049289835.1. Lineage (GTDB taxonomy): Bacteria > Bacteroidota > Bacteroidia > Chitinophagales > Saprospiraceae > Opimibacter. The sequence continues at coordinate 17,871 of JBATMM010000213.1, forward strand.
GAGCTTGTTTTTCATAACATCCTGCATGTCCAATCGCCTTGCCTTTCCAGCCTGCATGTTCGATCA
>JBATMM010000214.1:0-7892 GCA_049289835.1 Saprospiraceae bacterium
CGGTACATCACACCTCTTCGCGAAGGCGGCTCCTTGCCTGCGATCGTGGAAGCTGATGACGAATTTATGTATGTACTCAAATTCAAAGGCGCAGGTCAGGGAACAAAAGCTCTGATCGCTGAATTATTGGGTGGTGAGATAGCGAGAGCATTGGGCATGCGAGTGCCTGAGATTGTTTTTGCCAATCTTGATGAAGGCTTTGGCCGCATGGAACGCGATGAAGAAATTCAGGACCTGTTGAAATTCAGCGTAGGACTAAATCTTGGCTTGCACTATCTGTCAGGTGCGATCAGCTATGATCCTACTGTCAATAAAGTGGAATCATCCATGGCTTCATTGATTGTGTGGATGGACTGCTTCCTGATGAATGTAGATCGTACAGCAAAGAATACCAATATGCTTTATTGGCACAAACAATTGTGGATGATCGATCATGGCGCATCACTTTATTTTCATCATGGTTCGGGTGACTGGCAGGAAAAGTCTAAGCAACCATTTACATTAATCAAAGATCATGTGTTGCTGAAGCAGGCCACACAACTCGAAGAAGCAGATACAAAGGCAAACGCTTTACTTACTTCAGATAAATTAAATGAGATCGTATCATGGATACCTGATGCATGGCTGGCGGATGATATTTCGAAAGACGAACAAAGAGAAAGGTATTCTCAATATTTTACAACCCGCTTAGCAAATGCAGCGATTTTTATAAAAGAAGCAAATCATGCAAGAGAAGCACTTATTTGAATATGCCGTCATTCGCGTCGTCCCCCAGGTCGAACGGGAAGAGTTTATCAATGTAGGTGTCATCCTGTATTGTTCAAAACTAAATTTCCTTGATGCCAAATGGAGGCTGGATGAAAAACTTTTGGCTGAGTTCGCGCCAAAACTAGACCTTGTCGAACTAAAACAAAATCTTTGCGCCTTTGATATCATCAGCAAGGGTGGCCCTGAAGGCGGTACTATTGGTATGATGGATATGCCTGGACGTTTTCGTTGGCTTACGGCTACACGCAGTACAATTCTTCAACCTTCGAGTGTGCATCCCGGATTTACGGATGATGCTGAGGGGATGCTGGAGAGATTGTATGAGCAGCTGGTCGTGAGAACTACGTGATTTAAGCACATATTTGTCGGAACACAATGTTTGAATCAGGATGTACAGAATTGTAGAAAAAATAGAATTCATCATAAGTTAGAGTATCATCTATGTCAAAGTGAAATCTAATTCTGAAAATTCCTGAATTCTGAAAATTCTGATTCAAACACCTGTACTATCGAAATCTGTCTGATTACCTCTGCAAATTCACTTTCTCAACAATCACTTCCTTACCTTCCTTATTCATCAAACGGATCACATAAGTTCCATTTCCAATATTGTCATTCAAAGACAATGTGATCATATCATTTGAAGCATTATCAATTTTCCCCTGCTGAACATTTTTTCCGAGGAGATCAAATACTGCATACTCAGTGGGAGCAGGATCATGTCCGAGAATTTTGATGTTAACTTCATTACTATTTGTTGGATTAGGGAACACTAAGGTCGAATAATCTACACCATGTAAATCATTAATACCTGTAGTCAGATTATCGAGATTGATGCGGGCATCATTGAGTGTTGTATATGTCGCATTGTTACCATAAGAAAATTGCGCGATGAAAGGATAACTGCCAGCACCTTTACGGTTAAACCGATAGAAATATGATTCATTTGTGTGCTGACCCTGAGACACACCAAATGCACTAAGGAGAAATGGCGATGCCGGAGCCCCACCGAGGTAAAAGCTGTCCACATTATATTCATGTACTTTGTCCATCAATACATCATAATCAATACTTGGACCACCGGAAGTATACACACGCATCTTTCCCCAGCCAATGATCGTATCACTTCTCATTGTTGTATAAACGTGTTGTCCCTGGGTATGATTCAAACCAAAAGCCGAAACGGTAAGATTAAAATCTGCAAAACGTCGAGACATACTATGCCAACCACTTCCAATCGTATAAGGAAATTTCATGATGGTCTTATCTGACAGAAAGATCTGTTTTTGCGCCGGTATGATCATACTGTCGAGAGTGCTACCGGTAAAGGCAAGAAGCGAAAACTTTGCCGCGTCTATACTTAAACCGGATTCAAAAACACCATTCGAATTAAAATCAATTTCGGAATTAAGAAAATAACCAAGTGTGGCTGTAAGTCCTTTAAAAGCCAGGGCGTGAAAGTCCACTCCAGCAGAAGTAAAAAAAGGATCCGTCTCAGTAGGATATGTCAATGCGATCAGTGAATCACCGAAATAGGATGAATAATTCCAGGTTTGATCCAGACCCGTTATAGGATTGGCAGGATTTGTGGCGAAGATATCATCAAGGAGGATGGCTGCAGGAGGAAGCGGCACATCTGAAGCATCAATCGTAATGGCCTGAGTGAAACCAATAATAGATGTCAGCATTACAAATAAAAGGGTGGAGAATTTTTTCATGAGAGCGGATTGAAGGAGCATAAAATGAAACTATGATTTGATATTCTAAATGGCCCATAAATGTAAATATTTTATTAGTTCAAAATGGCAATGAATCTTAAGAAATTTGACGACCTCATGACTTAACAGCATATCAGGTGAAGGACCACTTCCATATCCAGGTGTGCGCGAAAGCACTGTTCAAAGGACAGGAAAATTCAAATTGGCGTTTATAATTTTTAAAATATCATCTGCGAAATCTGTGGTGAAAAAAATTGAGGTAAACGTTTTATTAAGAAATTACAGGATCTTTTATAATTGCTTTTTTTTTTGGATGTAACAACTCTTCAATCATTAGAACGCAGATCGTCATGATGATCATGATCTTTCATGATCGAAAACATAATTGGCAGCCATCAGTGATATTTATGGCAAAATAAATGAGGATGCAGATCCCTTATTCCCATTTTTTCCCTAATTTCATTATGTATTCTTTGACATTATAAACCCACATATCATGAAATCAATACTTTACATATTTGCATTTTTAATTCCCGTTGGAATTAACGCGGAAGACCTGGTCATGAAAATTACAAATCCACAGGTCAACGGAAATCAGGTCGTCTATGACTTAGTCACGGATCATTTCACCGATCTGGTTTCAATTCAATACACGATAAGTTATGATACGAATAGGCTGATATTTGCAGGGATTCAAAACATCAACCTGCCACAACTCACTGAGGATAATTTTTATGGAGGGATTCCGGGAGTGATTACTTCACTCTGGTATGATCAGACATTGCAGGGAACTTCAGTATCGGATGGTACGATTTTGTATCAAATTGTATTTAATATGAAAAACGGAGCATATGGTGGTGTTTGTTTTTCGGATGAACCTCTTGAAAGTGAATTTGCCCGCGTAAACAATGTGCTCAATTCCTATTTTATCGTGGATGATTGTCATGCTGATCCATACGAAGTCAACCTTACTACAACTACTCAGGAAATCGCTGATCGTTTTGGCCTGAATGTATTTACAATAGCACGAGATCAAAAAATTGTATTCGCATTGACACAACAGCAGTCGATTGAATTCCATGTTTTTGATCTCAATGGGCAAAGGATTTCAGTTTTTCCAAAACATGAATATACGACCGGACAACATACACTGAACCTGAATAGATCAATTGTACCAGGCATCTATATTCTGACTACTGAAATTGATCATCAGCCCGCAGCGTTTAAGATCTTTTATCAATAGCAAACCTAAGATTGTCACGCAAAACGGAGTTTTGCAGACGTGAAAGCTTAGGCATAGCCTAAGCTTAACATTTCAAAGCATTTTTTATTATTGGCTTCACCAATAATTAAAAATGCTGATTTTGAATCTATAATTGTACCTCATTTTGAAAACACCAGCAACTTTATTCTTTGTATTGGCAATATCCAGCAGTGTCTTTTCAAATACATGGAACATCGGCCCAACCCGTACCTATACCCTACCCAGTCAAATCAAAACCCTGGTTCAGAATGGAGATACGATTTACCTGGATGCAGGAACTTATGTCAATGATGCTACAAAATGGAATAAAAATAATCTAAGCTTTATTGGTCTGGGCAGTGGTGCAGTATTACAATACTCGGGTGATATTCCAAATGGTAAAGGAATATGGGTGTTCGAATCACCAGGTTCATCAGACAATACTTACATTGAAAATATAATCTTCGATGGTGCAAGAGTTTCGGATGGAGATGGGGCCAATGGTGCAGGCATACGCTACCAGGCAAATAATATCACGGTGAAGAACTGCAAGTTCATGAACTGTCAAAACGGTATTCTTGAAGGCCATGGAAGTGTGAATACCAGTAATGTCGTGATCCTCAATTCGGAATTTGAAAACAATGGCTACGAATTACCAAATGATCCAAACTATTCGGGATATGAACACAACATCTATATCAGTGCCAGTGCGGATACTTTGCTGGTGATGAATTGTTACTTCCATCACCCTCGTGGACAAGGTAATTCGTTAAAAACTAGAGCGCAGCGCAGTTACATTCTTTACAATCTCATTGATGAAGAAGACACCGGTTATGGCAGTTGGGAATTAAATATCGCTCAGGGTGGATTAAATATCATCATGGGTAATATCATCATTCAAGGACCTGCCGGAGCGAATCATGGGATTGTTAGTTACGATGCAGCAACGAATGCACTTGAAGATTTTTATTTTGTCAATAACACTGTCATCAATAAATTTGGTGGAAACGTAAGATTTTTCAACATATCACCTTCTTCAGGCATCAACACCTTCAAAGTCTACAATAATATTTTTGCTTCAGTGCCGGGTGCAAGTAATATTATGTATTCCGGCAGCATACCTGCAACACTTGATACAACAAAAAATATCTGGGGTGTCGATTACATGACATTAGGATTTACTGATCCATCGACCGATGATTATTCTTTGTCAGAAAATGCGATACTGGCTATTAATTCAGGAACAAATGCAGGGTCCACAAACACGGGTTATGCATTGACGCCGGTGAGCATGTATCAGTCTTATGCATCCGATTTGCAATCACGCTCCATTATTGGCGGAACAATTGACATTGGAGCTTATGAATACGGTACGACTACAGGCATCAATGAAAATCAATGGCAACCTGATATTTCTATTTATCCGAATCCATTTCATTCAACTTTTGAGATAACCCTGCAAATGCAGAATTGGAAAAATGTCGCATGGTCAATCTTTGACAGTAATGGCCATTCAATTTTAAAAAATATAGATCAAGATCTTAGGGACACATACAATACCACAATAGATTTACATCTATACCCTTCCGGTATTTATTTCATAGATCTAAAAGTAGATGGTAGTCATATTGTAAAAAAGATCGTGAAGGAGTAATACATCACTATGTTGGCTATAGTCAATGCTAAGGACATAAAAAGACTCACAAGTCAGCATGAGATCTTTTCTTCTATTTTTGAGAAATATGGTTCCCCGCCAAACTGGTCAAGACCACAGGGTTTTATTTCTTTAAGTAAAACGATATTAGAACAACAGGTCAGCTTAGCATCTGCAAATGCACATTTTCAAAAACTGAATGGGTACATAAAAGAATTCACACCAACAGAAATCCTTACGCTATCGGATGAAGAAATGAGAGCCTGCCAGATAAGCCGACAGAAAGCAAAATATCTCCGGGAGCTTTCGACAGGCATCCTTGAGCGAAAATTAAATCTGGACGAATTGTCTACACTTGATGAATCTGATGTGCGCACCAGGCTTACTGCTATCAAAGGAATAGGCACATGGACTTCTGACATCTATCTGATGTTTTGTCTTCAGGCCAAAGATATTTTCCCGATGGGTGATATCGCCGTGATCAATACGGTGAAAGAACTTACAGATATTCATAGCAGGGAAGATATATTCAAAATGTCAGAAAAATGGAAACCGCTTCGTTCGTTGGCGGCATACTTCTGCTGGCACTACTATCTGTGTAAGCGAGGCAGAACATAATAGAATAGGCAATAGGCAATAGGCAATAGGCAAAATTATTGAATTTGTATCAAAACGATAAACCTCTTATTGGAATATATTATATCAAAATAGAGAACTAATAAAATTTCTATGTGGCTTTCTAAGTGAGCTATGTGTCTATGTGGTAAACCTTTTTTTCTAAGTGGCTTCTTAAGTTTCCCTATGTTTCTTAAGTGGTTCAAAAATGAGGACGCAGATTTAATAAGAAAAAGCAGGATTTATTAAGATTTGATTTCCATTATACACCTTGATTTTCTAATAATTACTGAGGAAATAACCTAATTTAGTGTTATCATTTTTGTAAAAGGAACTAAATCATGCTACAAAAAATATCTTTCTTCTTCATTCTCCTTCTCTCAATCTTAAGTTGTAATAAAAAAGCAACAATACCCAATTCAGGCCCTGCCACTACATCAGATTCAGATCATTCAGGAAATCCATATTATTCCAGAACTGATACCACAATCCTTCATGTCTCCGATGCAGAATGGAAAAAAGTTCTTCCTGACAGCATTTACCAGGTTGCACGCAATAAAGAAACTGAAGAAGCTTTCACCGGTAAATTCTGGAATGCGACAGGTATTGGTACTTACTATTGTGCAGCATGTGGTAATGCTCTATTCAGATCAGATTCAAAATTTGCAAGCACCTGCGGATGGCCTAGTTTTTTTGAAACAATACGACCTAAATCGGTTGAATATAAAGATGATCATTCATACAACATGGAGAGAACAGAAGTTCTATGCGGAAGATGTGGTGCTCATCTCGGACATTTATTCGATGATGGTCCACCTCCTACAGGAAAAAGATATTGTATGAATTCTATTGTTTTGGATTTTGAACCGGATAAAAAATAGTAACGAATGACGAATAACGAATGACGAATACTGACTAACGAATACTGAATACTGACGTTCGAGTGTCTCTGACCTCGAACCCCGAAAAATAAATGAATAACGAGTCAAGAGTAGCGAATACTGAATGCTGACGTTCGAGTGTCTCTGACCTCGAACTCCCGAAAATCAAATGAATAACTTTCAATCGCAATCATGACCCCAAAACAAGTTGTTGAAAAATGGATCGAGGCATTCAATGCTATAGACATCGAAACACTTGGCATGCTTTATCATGAAGATGCCATCAATCACCAGGTGATGAATGAACCCCTGGCAGGTCGTGCTGCAATCAGGGAAATGTTTGTATCCGAATTTGCACGGGCAAAAATGGTATGTATCCGGGAAAATATTTTTGAGGATGGTGATTGGGCTATACTTGAATGGAAAGATCCACAGGGCTTGAGAGGGTGTGGTTTCTTCAATGTATTGGATGACCAGATTGTATTTCAACGTGGATATTTCGATATGCTATCATTTTTAAAGCAACAGAACTTGCCGATTCCGGAATGAAGTGAAATAGCTTAGATAAGTTACTTCGCAGAAATCGAATGGCTCTATTCCCAGATAAAACTAAGCCCCATCATCGTCGCACTTGCACCGATGTTATTAAGGATCAGGGTTGCCCCCTGAAATCCGGGATTACCGTACACATTCACATTGTTGAGTTTTAATATACCATTGTTGGTCAGCACACCTGCAGAAAGCGATGTACCTGCTGAAAGTTTCAGGTCTTTAAATTCAATAGATTTTCCGGAATTGATCGTGAACACACTTGAACAACCACAGGAAATATTAGTATTCGCACCGAGAGCAATGATGACCAGATTTTTATCTAAAGAGATAGTCGACGATCCGGTATTGATCAACAGGTTTGACAGGTTGGTGTTGAGTTTGATCGTGTCACCTGAATTTGCACAATTGATGGCTGCAGGAAGACTTCCTGGGCCCGTTCCGGTTGATTGGGTTACGAGAAG
>JBATMM010000215.1:0-2686 GCA_049289835.1 Saprospiraceae bacterium
GGTAAAGATCTCTTTGATGCTATCTGTGAAAGTTTCCGCTCTGTACATAAAGAACACATCGAAGTTTATGGATCAGACAATCATCTTCGTCTCACCGGAAAACATGAAACACAATCAATGCACACCTTTAGCTATGGTGTAAGTGATCGTGGAGCTTCTATTCGGATTCCGGTGTACACAGTTCAGCATGACTGGAAAGGCTATCTGGAAGACAGGAGGCCTGCTTCAAATGCAGATCCTTATAAAGTAGCTGCCCGTATCATCAAGACAATTCGCGGTGTTGAAGTGATGGCACATTGAGAAATTAATTTCCCGAATTCAATACTCATAATTTTATTGCCGAAGGCTAAGCATATGCTTAGCCTTTTTTTATTGTTTTCATAAGGAAATGTATTTTTGCCATCAAACGAATAATACTCAGCTATGCCTGCTTACAGCTATGAAGAAATGGTGCGCAACCGCATCGTCCAGGAAAAACTGGCCACACAATTTATTAAAGCCATCAATGATCTTTGGTATGACATGGGTATTGAAATTGTTCTTTTTCGAAACCAGCTGATCGATAAAAGAGCTTCTGAAATACTGAGCCTTCACAACTATGCCCGCAATTTTGTTGGCGAGCCTATTGATATCGAGACTACAACGTCCTTGCTGGAAACCATGCTTTCTCTCGATCTCTGCCCAGCCCGTATTGACATCGGACGGCTCGCCTCTGAATGGATCGAAAGTGGTCAACACGTGGGAGATGAAATTTCATTCCTTAAAGACAAGCTAAAAGATTTTATCGGGCCTGAAAATTATTATCCAATTACACCGAAGGATGTTGTTCTGTATGGTTTTGGACGAATTGGTCGACTTCTTGCCCGCGAACTAATCAGCCAGGAAGGCCGTGGTGAACAGTTAAGGCTTCGGGCTATTGTGACCCGTGATAAAGGTACCGGAATGGCAGAAAAGCGAGCTTCATTGCTACGCGTTGATTCTGTTCATGGTGCTTTCCCGGGCATTGTGGAAGCAGACGAAGAACATAGCGCCCTGATCATCGATGGACATATCGTTCATCTTATCACTGCACAACAACCTGAAGATATTGATTACACACAATATGGAATCAATGATGCACTGGTGATTGACAATACCGGTGTGTACAGAGATAAGGAAGCACTCAGCCGTCACCTCAAAAGTAAAGGTGCAAGCAAAGTTCTTTTGACAGCACCGGGTAAGGGTGTGCCGAATATCGTACATGGTGTCAACCAGACGATGTTCAATCCAAATGAAGTGGATATTTATTCTGCTGCTTCCTGTACCACCAATGCGATCGTACCTGTCCTCAAAGTGGTCAATGATGCATTAGGAATTGAAAAAGGTCATATTGAAACCGTGCATGCTTATACTAATGATCAGAATCTTGTCGATAACATGCACAGCAAATATCGCCGGGGCCGTGCTGCTGCGACGAATATGGTGATCACAGAAACCGGAGCGGGTTCTGCCATTGATAAAGCCATTCCGGGTCTGGGTTCAAAATTTACATCCAATGCCATTCGTGTTCCTGTTCCAAATGGATCACTCGCTATTTTAAATCTTCAGGTCAGTAAATCGACCACAGTCGAAGACATCAATGGCATCATGCGAAAAGCTGCTCTTGAAGGCGATCTCGTTGAGCAAATTAATTACAGCCTTAGCAATGAATTAGTCAGCAGTGACATCATAGGAAATAGCTGCCCTTCTGTCTATGATTCGAAAGCAACCCAGGTACATCCTGATGGCAAGAGTGTGATCCTGTATGTGTGGTATGACAATGAATATGGATATACCCGACAAGTGATGCGATTGAGCAAGTATATTGCGCAGGTGATGCGGAAAAGGTATTATTGATTTGTCGTTTCACTTCGACTTCCACTGTGACCAATTGCCGTTACACTTCAACTCCGCTACTTTCGTTCACTTCGACTTCGCTACTTTCGTTCGCTTCGATCCCTCTATTGCCGTTTCACTTCGACTCCGCTCAGTGACCGGCCATATCTCTCCTACTAAGTTTCGGCTACGCTCAACTTGAGGACTTGAGACTGTAGAATACCAATCGAATAATTTATTGTTGAGCGGAGCCGAAACAACTTTTGGTATGAGTTCGTCGGTCGCTGAGCGGAGTCGAAGCGAAACGACATATCATTTGATTTCACCCCGTAAATACTTCGCGATCGCCTCCGCTTTATTATTCACTTGTAATACTTTATACAAAGCTTTGACATGCGACCGTACTGTTTCAATCGAAATAAACAATTCATGCGCGATCGTACCGTAGCTTTTCCCTTCGACTAATTTTTCAAGTATTTCTTTCTGACGATCACTTAGTATCGTGGCTTTACTCACGCGGCCTCCCATCAGATGTGTTACGATTTCGCGGGCTATTGAAGGGGACATATACGATCCACCTTTCACTACAATACGGATGGCATCGACAATTTCTTCAAGACTTGCTTTTTTTGACAAGTATGAACAGGCACCGGAACACAATGCACGAAGGATCACATCTTCTTCTTCGTAGGAAGTCAGCATGATAATATCCACTTCAGGCATAAGCTCAAGTATCATTGGAATACCATCCAAACCGGAAACGCCAGGCAAACCGATATCCAGCAAAATAATATCCGTCTTAAATCTTGGATCGATCTGCAACATGTGCATA
>JBATMM010000216.1:0-1910 GCA_049289835.1 Saprospiraceae bacterium
AAGCTCGCGAGAAATATGAAGAAGGATATCACCTTTTCGTTGAAAATTGAAGGTTGATGTAAAATCATTGAAGGGAGATTCAGGATGTGATAATGAGTCAGAATAAAACCAATTATGGTTTTGGGTAAGTGGTTGCTGATAAGCAATACTGTAATGCCATGCATTAGAATGATATGCCATACCTGCGATCAAATCTAATGTCCCAAGGCTTGATTGATAGTCCATCGGATACACAATATCATCTGAATAAAACCGGCCTCCGTCATTTAAAGGAATCTTGAGACCTCCGGTAATTGAAAATTTTGCGGATGGCAAATAATTAATATTTACGTATACATCTCCAAGCCCTGTTGTAGATATGCCATTTCCCGCATGCATAGCGGCGGTCATCCGACCATCCACACTGAAACTTGAACCTAACTTTCTTGAATAGCCTATTTGAGGAGTCAAAACAAATATAGTATGGTCTGCTGCACCTGCCGAAAGGCCAACATTAAATTGATTCTTCTTCGAATCTAAATTTTCAATTGAAGGTTTGAACGCAGGGATCGAACATGCACCTGCATCACTGCATCCCTGGCCTAAAATAAATGTTGCGGGCGAACTTATCACCAAGAGACTCAAAACGAGAGAATATCTTTTCATATCAGATTGAACGATAAAATAATAAATTATATTCCACTTCCGCCTCTTTTACCTCTTCCGCCGGTTGCTGAGCTGTAGCACTAGGGTGAGTGAAAGCAGGTCGAAGCATTCTGCCTTTAGAATATCGACAGCCCTGTCTTCGTCGTCAATCTTTCAAGTAATTCCATTCCTCTCACCGAATTACCTTTTTTATTCAATCTTGGACTCCAGACGGCTACAGCATATTTACCCGGATGTACTGCTACAATACCGCCCCCGATTCCACTTTTACCGGGAAGGCCTACCTTAAAGGAAAATTCTCCGGCCTCATCATAAAAACCGCAGGTCTGCATGATGGCATTGATCCGCTTAGCCATGCTTGAAGTAATGATTTGTTCGCCGGATGAAATCAACTTTCCATGATTTGCAAATAATAAAAAAGTGGATGCAAGTTCCAGACATGACATTTCGATGGAGCACATGTGATAATAAAGATCTAGGACATGCTCTATTTCATTGTGGATATTTCCGCTTGCCTTCATCATATTGATGAGTGCAGCATTTCGAAAACCTAATTTCTTTTCAGAATTTGCCACAGCAGGATTATATTCAATAGAAAGATTACCGGCAACTTTTCTGACGAAGTCAAGAAACTGAGCATCGGGATTTTCATAGAGGCTGCATAGAATATCGCAAATCACAATAGCACCGGAATTGATCAGCGGATTGCGTGGTTTGCCATGTTCATATTCAAGTTGCCAAAGTGAGTTAAAAGGATTACCGGATGGTTCTACGCCGACGCGCGACCACAATTCTTCACCCTTCTGCTTAAATGCGAGAGTAAGGGCTAATACTTTGCCGATGCTTTGAATAGAAAATTTCTCTTCATGATCCCCTACCCCATAATGCTCGTTTTCGATGATACAAAGATGGACACCGAATTTTGAAGGATCGATAGAGGCAAGTTCTGGAATATAACCAGCAACCTGTCCGGCATTCTGATTAGATTTTATCTCTTGATAAATGTCTTCCAGGATTTGCTTATAATCAATCTTCATAGCAGTGTAAAGCTGCTATTAAAATTTGAAATTTCCGTAAAGAAGTTTAACAAAAATATTTTCTCTTACGCTCTCACTCTCTTACACTCTCACTCTCTCTACTAATGCGGACACCCTAATGTAAAATCCCATTGCGTATCTGACTCTGTCGGATCGCACAGTGGATCAACAATAATCCTGAAAATACTATTGTAACCATCAAGTGTAAAATTCTGACTTCCACTTGTC
>JBATMM010000217.1:0-5584 GCA_049289835.1 Saprospiraceae bacterium
TCATCGAACATGGTGGAATTCAGGGCATTGAGGGCGTCGGGGCGGTTGAGATGGAGGATCAACACGTCGCCCCTCATTTCAGGCAGTAGGGTTTGAAATTGTTTCATGGGGTAAAAGTAATCAACCTTATGAGGCTGCTCTTCAAGTGCAAAAATTGGATTGATAAAGGAGTGTCATTTTAGTACTTAAATTGGCCGTTTATTTGTACCATCCTTCCACTTATAACAACGTGCATTACCAACGAGTTATGACAGTGTGGCACACCTAGGTGTGGCACACCTAAATGTGGCACACTTATCATGGGTGCTCTTTTATCGGAAATTATCTCAAATCAAATTCCTTCCTATCCAGAAAATCACAATAATGAAAAATGAAACATAAGCCGCTTTCAATCCATAAAATCTTTCCCTCATCTCCGGCCAGGAGTCAGGAATAAAAGCCGGACTCAAATATCCAACACAACAATAGAAAATCCCCGGAAGGAATAATGGATTTAATCTCATGGCTTCTCCAAAGTGTCCATGAAGAAACTGATGCATCGCACGCTGCGATCCACAACCAGGACAAAGCCATCCCGTCAGCAGCCTAAATGGACATAAGGGAAAAAAATATTGTTCAGGATTGTACATTCCATACAACACAAGGATGCCTATCCCACACAAAAACCACAAAAAATGTTTGCCTTTCAATTATTGAGACATACCTGAACCTATGCCTGCCATAATTCCAAAGAAAACCAAAAGCAGGTAAAGACCGATAACAACTATACCGGCTATAAAACCGATTTTCACCCACTTGCCGGCTTCCTGGCTTGCTTTCACGGCAGCATCTCGCTGACCGGTATTCCAAAGCGTCTCCACCTTTGTAGCATTTATTATCCCGACGATCCCAAGAGGAAGACAACAAAATATAGTGATCAAAATAGATTCGATCAGCCAGTTCTTCGGAGGTGCTTCAGCAGGATATGGCTGAGTATAAGGAATAGAGACCGGTGGCTGGAAAGTATCAGCTGCCTGGAAAAGAGTTTCCAGATCACTTACATTTTTGGCTGCTACCCAGTCAGGCATCCCTTCTTTCCATACAAGTGTTTCAAGGCCTATGTTTCGTCCTTTCAATTGATCCAGGGTGAAAGGTCCGTAGCGCTCTTTGCCATCAGTGTAATAGTATTGTTCCATCAGGTTTCCGTTTAGTGAGCAAAATAATAATAAACTGAATAACGGATCGTCTTTTTTAATTTCTGCATTTCTCCTCTGTCTTGTTTAGGACTTCCATTTTTGAAGCAAAAGGCTTTGAATTGTATATATACCATCAGAATCTAAGTCGAAGAGTGGACCTGGCTGAGAATAAGATTTTTACATCTCAAAATAAATTCTTATAATTAACCTCTAGCTGACCTACCCAAATAATTGTGCCGCGCCGAATTTTTTCTCATTGAGGCCACTGCCGTAAAGCTATCCCTCTGCTTTATGTGATTTTATTTATCATGTTTTTGATCCATTACAAGCGCACAATAGTTTAGCCATTTAAATCTTTTCAAAATGAAAAACACAACCAGCAAAATTGCTTTGCGATTTTTGACACTCTGCATATTGGTCATTACACCGGTGGCGAAAAGCTTAGCACAGGACTTTCAACGGGCATATGGCACAAGCCTCGATAATAGTTTTTCAAAAGTCATCAAGGATGGCTCAAATTATTATGTGCTTGGTCAAAATGAAGCGTCAGAAGGTGCTGCACAATTTGGCACAGTGACACGTCTCGATGCAAATGGATTACATCAATGGACCCTTGAATCAAATGTAGCTTCTGTTTGGAATGATGCAGTCCTCACACCCACTGGCGACCTCCTGGTTGTTGGATCGACTCTACCTTTAGATGCATCGAGTAAAAGCCTGATTGGACTTGTCACACCTGCAGGTGGAGGCAATTTCACCTGGTTACGTTCTTATCTTGAGCCTGGCACAGGAAAGAATTCTTTCACCAGAATTGTCAAAAATCCTAATCCCCTAAATGCAGCATTCCCATACTACATGCTTGGCATACAAAGCAAAAATGGAAATCCAACTATCAACGATGTGGTTTTACTTAACCTGAACATAAACGGCATCTTTAATTTTAAGAAAAAATATGAGAGTAGTCTTGATAACGACTTTGCTCATGATCTTGAATTAGCAGGAGGTGGAGCAATGCTTATTGCAGGAAATAATCGAATTGAAGGTCACGTAGGAAATGCATGTATATTTCTTATTGACAATGCCGGAACAATGTTGACCGGCGCGCAAATTGATGCACCAGATGCCACTTTTACGGATGTAGCCGTATCATCAACCGGTGAAATATATGCGACATTAACTACAATTACAAATTCAGCTCAGTTCATGAAGTTCTCATCAGATTTAGGTTTGATTGGGGCCGGTGCCATTCCTCAACTTACAGCTGCCAATCAGATATGGGAAGGAAACGAAGGTGAAATTTATGCTACAGGAAGAGGAAATTTCGCTGGTGTCGCGAGAGATGTCATTTTGAAAGTTACAGAATCCGGAGTGGTATTGGACTGGGTAAAATATCTAAATACCGGGACTACTTTTCAATCCGGATCATCATGGTTGATGCCAAATGGCCAGATTGCCTATAGTGATTCGAGGGTCATTCCCGGAGGTTTTGGGCAAAATTGTGCATTCATTTCACTTAGCGATGCAGAGCTGAATACATGTGGAGTTTCAGAAGGTGTTGGGAGTATTCAATTCTTAAGCCCTTTTGGAAGTGGTCCGATTCTCCCACTAGCCCAATTTCAGGAGATACCCTCAGGTACTGATATCACGATATTCCAGGCATTAAACTGGCAGCAAGCTGAAGTATGTAGTCCAAGCCCATGCATTGCTGATTTTACTTACGAAGTTGATTGCGGAGTTGTCAATTTCATTGATCAATCTACTTTACCAAATTTATCTACATGGTCATGGACTTTTTCAGGTGGTAGTCCTTCTACTTCAACTGCTCAAAATCCTGTGATCACTTTCAGTCAATGTGATTCATACAAAGTTTGTCTGACAATCAGTGGTGGTGATCCGATCACATCGTGCACGATCTGCAAGACTGTAACGATTGCAGACAATGTTCCTCCTGTTGCACTTTGCCTGGGGATCGGTGTGACGTTGGATGCCAATTGTAATGCACTCATTACACCTCAACAAATCGATGGTGGTTCTACTGATGATTGTTTTCTGCAATCGATGAGTGTGAGCCAAAGCATGTTTCATGGTTGTGGTTTTTTCCCTGTGACTTTGACTGTAACAGACTGGTGCGGGAATACGAGCAGCTGCCCTACAACGGTACAGACATTTGAAGATGTGCCACCGATGATCAGATGTCCGTCCAATGTGACGGTGACAGCGGCCTCTCCTGCTCCTTGTTCTAAGGTCGTCAACAATTTGCAACCAACGAATGTCTCTGACAATTGCAGTACACCAACTGTTACATACACCATCACAGGTGCGACATCCGGATCAGGTGCAAACAATGCAAGTGGATTGACTTTCAATCAGGGTGTTTCAACGATTACCTATACAGCTACAGATGATTGTGGGAATTCAACTTCATGTTCATTTACGGTGACTGTTAAATGTGAGAGTAACCCATCCATTTTTAATTGTGGGATGGCTGTGGTGACTTGTTTTTCAGGTTATAATACGCCGACTGATATTTGTTCAGGAGTGAATCAGAATGCTCCGGTCATGGCTCTCATTGATGTACGTGATCAAAGTGCGGCTGTCCAGGGCACCTGGTGGCAACAGGCCAGTCAATCAGAATATGCAGACCCGAAATGGACGCCGCAAAATATGGGACAGGTGTTTGGTATCGCTATCGATCATCTTGATGATGTATATGTTACGGCATCAACTATCTATGCTTGTGGCCAAACTGTAACTGCCTGCACTCCTCCGGTACCTCCATTCCTTTATAATCCTTTCACTGCTTCCGGTCCGGGTACGGTATATAAAGTTGATCATCTTACAGGCACTCCAACGCCAATCATCACCACTGGTTCCTACGTAGTGAATGGTACAAAAATCCCCAATAATGGTTCTGCTCTCGGTGATATTGGTTATGATGCTCAGCACGATCAGCTTTTTGTAACCAACCATGCAGACGGGATGATCTATCGAATTAAAGGTGGACAGGTAAAGAGCCGGTTTGATCCTTTCGGAATAGTTGATCCTGCAGCTTCCGGTCCCGGGAGTGATCCTTCATTTGTTGCACTTAGTGATCGCACATGGGGTGTAGCTTATTACAATGGCAGAGTTTATTTCGCCACCTGGAAAGAAGATATCGGTCGACCAAATCCTTCTAAATCAAATGAAATATGGTCTATTGCTTTGAATACTGCTGGTGAATTTTCAGCAACAACAGGTACTGCCGCAACACGCTTTTCAGGTGGAGAGGTTTTAGAAATTACAATACCGGTTTTTCCGGCATCTAATTTTTCAAATCCTGTTTCTGACATTGCTTTTTCTGCAGCAGGCAGGATGTTACTTTCTGAGCGCACAATGTCGACAGATTGTGGTGGAGCTTTTACAAATAATTTTTATGCTTACGCGCACAGTTCCCGTCTTTTGGAATACGATTACAATACGGTTGTCCCTGGCGCATGGGCTCTGACTCCGGGTAATACTGCGATATCAACTAGTAATACGAACCTGAAATATCGAATTGGCACAAACAACAGTGGTTCCAATAGTGCCGGAGGTTGCGATTATGGATACGCAAGCTTTGACCCTAACATTGTTTCACAACCTGATTGTGATCGGTTTACCTGGTGCACAGGTGACCTGCTGATGAATCATCTTACTTACCCCGGCAATTTGTGTACACAACCTGGTAATGCTTATACATGGCTTTATGGATTGCAAGGCTTATCGGCTATCAGCGGAGGAGTATGGCAAAATAGCTTACTGATCGATCTCGACAACAACATTTGTTCTCATGACAAAATCCTGCTTGGTGATGTAGAGATTCTCAAGTGCGGATGTATAGGACAACCCTCTGTTTGTGATTCTATCAATGTCACATCAACAGTTTCTCCGCAACTAACAGACAGTTGTTGTTTTATCCTGACGCTCCACAATCAGAAACCTAATTATTTCACGGGTATTCAACTGTGTTCTAATAATGGCGTGAGTATCTCAGCTGTAGGCACACTTAATGGATGGTCAATATCAGGATATGCTTCACAATTTATTTCTGTAGTACCTCCGGGTGCACCGGGGTCATTCGCACCGGTAGGTAATTCGGATTTCATAAAATTCTGTTTGTCTAATTATACCAATGTGATTAACCAACAGATTATTGTAAAATATTATGGTCCGGGCGAAACTTTAGTTTGCATGGATACCTTAAACTACAACTGTTCACAAAAACCTAAATGCCTTAAATTAACAGATACAGTAGAGTGCGCCGACAACGGAAAGTATAAAATGTCATTTTGTATTATGTCCAATGCACTTATTGGTTGGAACGTCAATTCCATTCAGTTGAATCCTCCTCCCGGGATTACATTTACGCCTTCCGTTTTTGCAGTCAATAA
>JBATMM010000218.1:0-5065 GCA_049289835.1 Saprospiraceae bacterium
CCTTATGAGGCAGCGATCTATGAGTTTTGAAAGTTAAATAATTCTGTGGTAACAGATTACAATACTCCAGGACTGACCATCACCACCTGGCACAGAAGAACTATTGACAAAATAGACAGACTGAGAAAAAAGATTTTGATCAAATCCAAAAAAAAGCATCGCGGCTAATACTCCTGATTTGACATGATTCAAATTCAATGGTATGTTCATATTAAAATTGGGTTCGTTTTCAAATAAATTTTACTCAGACAAAATAATCAAATTATTCAAATGTTGATCTACATTTGATTGCAACATGATGATCAAAAGAAGAATCCTTATATTTGATTGAGACGCGTTTCACTCATTTTGAAATTGAATAGTACGGATGACTATGCCATCAATGCAATCTTATAAATCACTCTACTCCAATAGATTGTTTATCGCAATAGGTCTAATCATTTGTACTAACCTATCTTTTTCGCAATCATGGCTAAGATGCGCCTACGGATTACCACAGGACACTGCTGTTTCCTCCCTGGCTAAAATCGGAAACACCTTATATGCGGGCACACAACATGCCGGTGTCTATAAATCAACGGATGGAGGAATGACATGGGTCACAACGAATCTTCATAATGCCGTACGAATGTCGATCGTAAAATGTATGACTACAATTGATACATTTTTATTTGTAGGTCAAACGGCAAATGGCGTATCAAGAACAACCATCAATGGAAGTGGCTGGACCACAGTAAATAACGGCATCCCTATGGGCAATGGCAATCAGGCGATTTTTGATATGATCACAATCGGAGATACGCTATATGCCGCATCAAATGGTGGTGGCGTTTTCATGTCAATGGATAAAGGAGATCATTGGACAAATCTTTATGCCAATCAGGGCCTAAATGATCTCAATGTATTATCACTCGCTGCCAACCATCATTTTCTATTTGCAGGTACAGCAGGAACGAACACCACAATGCCTGATACCGGTGTAGCCTTTGTCACTCCCCTATTGAACAGTAATTCATGGTCTGTCATCAATAATGGCTTCGTCAGGAATGGAGCTCATCTGGAAGCTGTGTCGGCGATGACAGCAAATGATTCCTTAGTGTTTGCAGGTACAGATGATGTTGGAATTCATCGATCAACTGACAACGGCCAAACATGGGTTCGCATTCCCGGTACTGAATTGAACGGAGATATCTGGGCTATAAAAATCGTCGGAAATCAAGTGTATTACGGAACGCTTTATCATGGCATATTCACCTCTGACGATTTTGGCATGACCTACTATGAAAATAATACAGGCTTAAATTATAACGGTATCTCCATTCCTGATCTGGTGGATGATTTCGTCATACTCGGATCCTATATTTATGCTGCTACCACAACCGGTGTTTATAAGCAAATGATAAATCAAATTTCAGGCACACACACAAACGGACCTAAGACAGGTTCAGTGTCAGTTAACGTTTTTCCAAATCCTTTCATTGGTAAAACAGAAATAATAATATTGGATGAGCCACAAGCCGGATTAATCAGAATCATGATCATGGATATTTTTGGCAGAGAAATCAGAACGAATTCAGATTTTATTCCTGGAGATTCAGCGCATCTGAAAATTGACCTGAGCGATATGCCCGAAGGAGTTTATTTTTATTACTTAATACAAGACCACAAGATTCTTCATACCGGGAAACTGATATCCGAATAGAAAATTGCTACCTCCAAAACATTACACAGATGAATTGTTAGTGGCTATGGAGACATATAAATCCATTGCACAGGCGCTTATGTATAAACTCATCACGGAAACTGATCAACCTGAAAGGCAAGCTATCTTAAACGGACAGTATGACGAAATCCAGAATGCTGAATTACTAAATGGAGAAGATAGACTGACTGGTGAGTGGAACTTTGATGTTCATGGTGAGCATTGCAGGTTTAAAAATGCCCTGACCGGTCAGACCATTGAAATCTCGATAATCAATAAGGAATCGATTGGGAACATGGATCCGTATTTTTTCTTTGAGTTTCTCGACACTACTGAAAACCTCAGGCATCTGACAGCTTATTTTGAAAAACCATTTCAGGATATGCTTTCTTTTTTTGAAGAGCTTGAACAAGAAGGTGTATTGACGAGAATCAGGGGTGTAGAGTATAAAATAGTTAAGCAATATTGACACGCAAGGCACAGCCTTGCAAACGCACAAACGTCGGTCAACCGACGCTTAACGAAACGGAACAAAACTCTTAACGAAACGGAACAAAACACCTATCATATCCATTGATGACTCAGATCATTGTACTCAGAAAGTGACCTGTCTTTCTTTGATATGAACTAACAAAGAATACAGATGTTACGAAAAGCCTTGCTCATCTGTGGCATTCTCACTTCACTGCTATATGTCGCTATGAATGTGTTTGTACCGATGCAATGGCCAGCCTACAACTCTTTCTCTCAAACGGTTAGCGAGCTTTCTGCCATAGGAGCTCCGACGAGATCACTTTGGGTACCATTGGGGCTCTTGTATGCAATACTTTTTATAGCATTTGGATGGGGCGTCATGAGATCGGCCGGACAAAAACGAAAATTGCATATCGTAGGCATCCTGTTGATCATCGATGGAGTCATCAGTCTTGCGTGGCCATACGCGCCGATGCATCTGCGCGAGACGCTTGCATCAGGCGGTGCAACTCTAAGTGACACCATACATCTGATATTTGCCATGGTGACTGTTTTGGTGATGGTTCTTGCGATTGGTTTCGGTGCAGTTTCATTTGGGAAAGGATTCCTAATATATTCTATCATTAGTCTGATCGTCCTTCTACTATTTGGAATTTTGACAAGTATGGATGCCTCAAAGGTTGATAAAAATTTACCGACACCCTGGATTGGCGTTTGGGAACGTATTAATATAGGTGTTTTTCTGTTCTGGGTGATTGTATTGGCCACGGTACTTCTGCGATCGGAAAAATTACCTGACAAAGTGAAAAACTAAAAGATGAAAATTCTGGTCATCTCCTATTCGTTCACAGGCAACAACAATGCCTTAGCAACAGGCATTGCTGCTGAATTAAAAGCTGAGCATATCAAAATCTCTGAAAACAAATCACGAACGACAGGTAAAATTTTCTTTGATATACTATTTAACCGCACCCCGGAGGTATTTCCTAAAGTTGATAAAGTGGAGGAATATGATCTCGTGATTTTTATGGGGCCCGTCTGGATGGGACAAATAGCAACACCTCTTCGCGGGTATTTCAAACAACTTAAAACCACTATAGGTAAATATGCTTTCGTCTCCATAAGTGGTGGTGCTGACGGACCAAACACTAAACTTGAAGGAGAACTATATAAAAGAATCGGAAAAGAACCTGCAGCACTCATCGATATGCATATCGTTGATCTACTGCCGGCTGAACCGAAACCTGAACGGAAGGATACATCTTCTTACCAGCTCAAGGAAGAAGATGTAAAAAGTATGACAGATAAAATTGTGAAGAGATTACGGGAAACATTGGTGAATCAGCAATAATAATTTCGCAAAGAGCATACGACGGCAAGGAGAAAATTGACTTTATTTTTTTCACCCAGTGCACACTATTGTCAATGGGGGATTTCAAATAAATAAATGATCTTTGCAGGCAAACGTTATCGTTAACCATCATTTTTATGAGACTACGGAATACTATACTGTTTTTCATGCTACTAGCTATGCTATTTGTATCATGTAAACGTGCAGCACCAACAGTATCAAATGAACCTGCCCCAAAAGAAATACAACCAAAAAGTATTCCTCAAAAATTTAAGGGACAGTGGGTAAATCTTAAATACATCGAAAGTCTGAAGCGTACCAAATCTCCATCCAAATCGCAGGATGTGGCCTATCTCTCTTTTGTCACGATTGATCAAAATATGGTGAGTAGCGTCTGGAATTTTCATGAAGGTACTTCAGATAGTCTCACTTTGATTTCTGATAATGAGATCGAAGCTGCCAGCAAAGCCAGATATAGATTAGTAACCCCAGAAAAACTTCTTTCCACCACTGATAAAGGTGTTGATACTTTATTTCGCTTTGACATGATTGAAAAGAATGAATTTTCGAACAGGGCAATCAATGAATTTGTGTTTAAAGGAAATTATTCTGATGGCAATACAAATGTTGAATTTACATCTGATGGAAAAATCAAAGGCCTCGATGCATTTGATACGTATGCGGCACTGCAGGATTATTATGACGCCGGATTAAACCTGGATAAGCTTTTACTTTATAAAGGCAATACGGAAAATGAATTCACATGGGATTTCAAAGGTGACAAACTTATTATCTACACCATTGAATGTAAAAAATTTGACAAGACTGATAGCAGGTGTGTTGTCCTGAAACGAGGCAAGAAAGCCTTTACGTTGACGCGAAAATAAATCGGCAGAAAATTTAGGTACCTCTGCGTGATGAAATACGTATTCCGAGGTTCAATTATATTTTTTCAGATGAGTTTATGCTGATGACTGAAAGCTATCTTTGCCATGTTCGCTGAACAACCATTCAACGAATGTGAAAACATACTTATGCTACTTAGACTTTTGACAATTATATCTCTCCTTGCTACAACCTGTTCTGCCGTCGCACAAACCAGCGGCATAAAGGGCAGGGTCATCAATTTAAAAACAAATGAACCCATTGCTTATGCCAATGTCATTGTGGCAAACACCACATCTGGTGCGCTGACCGATAGTAATGGTTATTATGTGATTAATGCTATTTCTCCCGGCATTTATACATTGACATGCAGCTTTATAGGATTTAAAAGCAACACGATTTTTGAGATACAAGTAACCTCAGTAAAATATTCAATCGTCGATTTCGAACTGGATGAGGACTCAAGGTTGCTTGATGAAATACAAATAGTAGCTTCTCCTTTTAATAAGACAGAGGAGAGTCCGTTAAGTATTCGTACGATAGGAAGTACAGAAATATTCAGAAGTCCAGGTGGGAACCGTGATATTTCAAAGGTGATCCAGATTCTGCCTGGAGTGGGTTCTTCCCTTTCTTTTCGAAACGACATCATCGTA
>JBATMM010000219.1:0-2143 GCA_049289835.1 Saprospiraceae bacterium
TTTGCCTTGCGCACCAGGTATTTCCTGTGGCATGTCTACACCCCAATCGAGATCACGAGTCATTGCTCTTGGTTGCAGGCCACCATCTAACCAGGATTTACATTGACCGAGAACATGTGTTTTCCATTCAGACGGATCATGATGTTCGACTCCTTCCAGTGTACCATTTTCAATATAGTCCTTCAACCAGGATTCATACTTATTGAGTGGAAGATACCAGTGCTTAGTTTTTCGCAATTCAGGAATTGTACCTGTGATCGTAGAGACAGTGTTGATAAGGTCTAAAGGACTTAAAGAAGAACCGCAGTTTTCGCATTGATCACCATAGGCAGATGGGTTTCCACATTTGGGGCATGTACCTTTAATATATCTGTCAGCTAAAAATTTTTCAGCCGTGCTATCGTAGTATTGTTCTGATTCTTCTTCGATAAATTCACCTTTATCATATAGATTTCTGAAAAATTCCTGTGCTGTCTCGTGATGTAAGGGAGAAGAAGTGCGGTGATAAATATCAAATGAAATGCCTGCTTTCTTAAACGTGTCCTGAAAAAGGGCGTGGAACTTATCAACAATTTCCCTTGGCGTCGAGTTTTCCTTCATCGCCTTGATCGTAATTGCGGCACCATTTTCATCCGAACCACATATGAAAGCCACATCATTGTCAAGCATGCGAAGCATACGAACATAGATGTCTGCAGGAAGATATGCACCGGTGAGATGTCCTATATGAAGCGGACCATTCGCATAGGGCAATGCGGAGGTCACGAGATAACGTTTGGGGGAATGGATCATAATCTGCAAATCAAAGTGCGAAGGTAGGAATATTGTAAATATAGGGGAAGGCGGAGGCAAAGGCGGAGGCAAAGGCGAAGTCTAAGGCGAAGGCTGAGGCAAAGGTTGTATCAGTGCAAACACACACTTTGATTGCTTTACAAAGCGATCCGACTATGATTTAATTAGTCAGTTTGCAAATACCAATTAACAAGAAACAAATTAACAGCGGAGTTATGAAGATTTAGGTTTAAGCTTATTCACTTCATCATGTCTGAAACATGTCACGATATGATCATTATACATTCCTACGGCCTGCATGAATGCGTAGATGATTGTTGAGCCTATGAAACTAAAACCTCTTTTCTTCAGATCTTTGCTCAAAGCGTCGCTTTCAGGTGAAGTAGCGCGGAAGTCTTCTTTCGATTTGAATTTAGTGATGATGGGTCTACCATCCACAAAAGACCAGAGATGAGTGCTAAAATCTATGTCTTCATCCATCATGTTTAAATAGGCCTGAGCATTTGTTCTGGCAGCAAAAACTTTCAGGCGATTACGGATGATTCGCTCGTCTAGAAGGATTTTCTCCAGTTTTTTATCTGTGTACTTTGCTATTTTCTCGGGATCGAGGTTATCAAATACGGCCATGTATCCTGGTTGTCTTCTGAGTATCGTGATCCAGCTTAAGC
Organism: Saprospiraceae bacterium; assembly: GCA_049289835.1. Lineage (GTDB taxonomy): Bacteria > Bacteroidota > Bacteroidia > Chitinophagales > Saprospiraceae > Opimibacter. Next base: position 1,461 of record JBATMM010000219.1, read on the forward strand.
CGGCTTGAGCTCCATCGAGTATGAGTTTGGCGAAGAGGGCTTTATTGTCCCATTCAGGTACGCCCCAGATGGTGTCATGATAGTGGAGATATAGTTCGTCGTTGCCGGGCCAGTGGCAGCGAGTGAGGGATTTAGGGTTGGGCATAACTGAAATGAGTTGAGATATTTAACGATGGAATCATAAATAGAAGCCAAACATAAAGAGAATGAGATTTAGGTAAATGAATATATATAATCATTAAATTTATTGAGTTGAAAACCTAAACAATATAATCATATGGCCTTCACCAAAGATTTTTTATACGATCTCACGGATCAGGAGATCAGCCTTTTTGCAAAGGCATTAAGTCACCCTGCCCGGTTATCCATCCTGAGAATGCTGAATGTTGATGGAATATGTTCAGTAGAAAAGCTGAGTCTGTCGCATCCATTGTCGCAGCCTTCCATTTCGCAGCACCTTAGAATTCTGAGAAAATCAGGACTTGTAGGTTGTAAAGAGAGGACTCCCTATACAGATTATTGGCTTGATCGAGAATATTTTCAGCGGATGAAAATGAAACTGGGGATATATCTGGATGGGTTTTAGTGAGTGAAAATGGGGGTTCGGCTTAGGTAGGGAGGTGGGATTGTTAAAGCCGTTTACAAACGTTTACAAACGTTTACGAAGTGCACGTATATTGCTT
>JBATMM010000220.1:0-24805 GCA_049289835.1 Saprospiraceae bacterium
GTGATCGAGTGATCGAGTGATCGAGTGATCGAGTGATCGAGTGATCGAGTGATCGAGTGATCGAGTGATCGAGTGATGTTTTATTTTTTGATCTGGAAAATTAGTAAGAAATTTTGTATTTATAGGATGGATATTTTAATTTAGTGAAACCAAACCTTTGAAAACATGAAACAGGAAGAATTTAATGAACTCTTCAGACAGAGGACTAAAAAATTAGCATTAGCTATTATTACAATTACCACTCCTTTAAAGTACTCAGATGCTCTGGGTGTAATTCGTAAACAATTGATTCGTGCTTCAACTTCAGTAGCATCAAATTTTAGGGCCGTATGTCGCTCTAGATCTGACAGAGAAAAATTTTCTAAACTTTGCATTGTAGTTGAAGAAGCTGATGAGGTCCCTTTCTGGATCGAAATGCTTATAGAAGCAGAGTTAATTACAATGCAAGCGATGTCAGATATTGTACAGGAAGCGGACGAAATTTTAAAAGTGATGTCAGCTTATAAGAAACGATTATATGATGATCTCAACAAATATTAGTTTTTCATTTCCTTAAAGATCATCAGATCATCAGATCACCAGATCACTTGATCACCAGATCACTAAATCACCAGATCTTTTGATCACCTGATCACTCGATCACCAGATCACAAGATTCTCGTCACCAACCCCGATAGCTCGGTGGTACGACATCATTCAATCTCAGATATACGACTAGTTGTCCACGGTGATGTGTGACGTGATCGGTCATCAGCAGAAGAATTCGTCTTCTTGACATCATACCGGCAAAAAAATCAACCGGAGAATTAAGATCTTTTTCTTCAAGTTCATCAATAGTTTGTTGGGCATAGGCAAAGGACTGTTGAAGCATTTCAATGATCTCTTTTTTCGAATCCCCTGCTTTTGTCGGATCGATGGAAGTATGCTTTCCTTTCAGATAGGATGAGCTCAGCCAAACCATGTTGGAAGCAATATGCTTAAGTTGTTCCCGAAAACTCATTTCAGCAGGAACAGGTTTGTATCCATACTGATCTTCCGGCATGGCCTGGGCAAATTCAAGCGTATATTCAGACGCGTTTTTCCATTTGAGCTTATAATCTGCCAGGAAAGATTGTGCATGAACTGCCTGGGAAAAGAGAATGATCAGGAAGATGATAACTTTGAAATAAAGTGTTCGCATAGTTGATAGTTTATTTAGGCAACGTGTAAGATGATATGATTTTTTAATTTCAACATCCTGTTTAACAAAACGATAACTACCAGACGATATGAAATCATTTCAAAGACGCACCTTTCTTAGTCAGATTGCAGCAGCAGGTGTTGCTCCTCTTCTTCCTTCTTTCCTGTTGCCCAATGTGGACCTTGGCTGGATCGACAATTATAAGAAATCCAATCTATCCAGTCCCCTTACGGAGGATGAAAAATTCTGGTACCAGATCAAGACCATGTATTCCACTTCGCCAGGCCTGCTGAATCTCAACAACGGTGGTGTCAGCCCACAGCCGCTCATCGTCCAGGAAGCGCGTGAACGATATGATAAGATGTGCAATGAAGCTCCTTCCTATTATATGTGGCGAATACTGGATCAGGGCCGTGAGCCACTGCGTCAGCGATTGGCAGAACTGGCTGGTGTGTCCTCAGAAGAAGTATCTATCTGCCGCAATGCCAGTGAAGCTTTAGAAACGATCATATTCGGACTGAGACTTCAGAAAGGAGATGCAGTCGTACTTTCCCGGCTGGATTATCCTAACATGATGAATGCATGGAAGCAACGAGAGCTTCGTGATGGTATCGTCCTCAAATGGGTGGAGCTCGATCTTCCAAAGATGACTGAAGATGAAGTCGTCGATGCCTTTGAAGCCCAGATGACCCCTGATGTCCGCATTGTCCATATCACACACATGATCAATTGGAATGGACACATACTACCTGTCCGGAAGATCGCAGATAAAGCGCATGCAAAATCAGCACGGGTTCTCGTGGATGGTGCGCATACATTTGCCCATATTCAATACTCGATTCCTGAATTAGGAGCTGATTTTTTTGGTACCAGCCTTCATAAATGGTTATGTGCTCCTTTCGGATCGGGTATGCTGTATGTGAAGAAAGAGCATATTGCCGCATTATATCCCTTACTGGCCAATGACAAACCTGAAAGTGCAGATATTCGAAAATTTGAATCTCTCGGTACACGTTCGTTCCCGATTGAACAGGCGATAGGGCAGGCTCTGGATTTTCATTATACGATCGGAAGTAAGCTCAAACAGGAAAGACTTCAATACTTAAAGAAATACTGGACAGATGCAGTCAAGGAACATCCTAAAATCCGGATTAAAACGGATACGCATCCTGATAAAAGCTGCGCCCTGTGTATAGTAGAAATAGAGGGCATGACTGCAGGTGAAGTTGGTACGGCGTTGCAGGATAAATATAAAATTCATACGACGTCCATTGATTACTACAATGTAAAAGGTGTAAGGGTAACCCCTCATGTCTATGTTGTAAAATCAGACTTAGATCGATTAATTTCTGCATTACATACATTAGCAAATACTTAATTTAAGAAGTCAATGGGTAATGGTCTTGGCAGCGAGTTAAGAAATAGGGATATGGGTACTGGTTTTGGAGATTAGTTGTGAATTTGAATTTAGGAGAAGGTCTTGGCGACGAGTTAGGGAATAGGGAGCATGGCTTATATTTGTTTTCTAGGTATATCTAACGTTGTTTAGGAATTGTAGGATTTGAGAATTTAGACCAAGCTTCACGTAAGCGATAGATCTGTTTGCTAGTAATATCATATTCTTTAATTAACATTTTGGACAGATCCGGGTCAATCTCTTTCGAATAAATATCTCTGCAATGACACATACCTACTTGTGTTTCATTAGATTCAGCTAGTGCATCATCAAGATATTTTTGGAATCCCTTCTTCTGATGTTTCTTAGCATAGCCTTCTGCAATCAGACGCGGGACCGCCTTGGATGAACGTGACAATTGGCTACGTAAATCAAACTTTTCTATCTCTGGCAACCTGGGAATAACTTGTTGCATTATGATTAGACTCGCTTTGTAGGATCTCTGGTAAACGTCCAAATCCCTATAGCTAGTGATTTTCTTTTTTTCCATGATGGAAGTTTTTGGCTGGTGAAAGTCAAAATATTTATTTCAGAAAAGCAGATTTACCTTAACAGAGACAGCCTTAAGAAGGCTAATATGTTTTCTATTAGGACAGTAACTGGTTTTATAAAAATAAGGATATTATTTATTATTTTGAATTAATAATATTTTATTTAATTTAAAAAACCATCACCCATATCCCTATTCCTTAACTCGCTATCAAGACCTTCACCTTTATCCATTATTCCTAACTCGCAGCCGTGACCATCACCATTTCCCTATTCCGTATCTCGTTATCAGTACCATCACCCATATCCCAATTCCTTAACTCGCAGCTATGTCCAACACCCATTACCCAATTCCTTAACTCGCAGCTATGACCATTACCTATTGCCCAATTTTCAAAGTCCCCCATTATATGGGCATACACAATCATACATCAAATCACCGGCCCTGTTTTTCTTCACCATGTCAAACCACTTTTCAAAATATTTAGTGATTTGTTTACGTCGTTCTTCACGCATAGGATTTACGGCGTTTTTTATGGTGTTGAGGATGGGGTCGCGAAATGAATAAAATGATTTTAAAATTTGTCCTGCCTTGTCTTTAAAATATTCTCCCTGGTATATTCGGTCAAATGGATGCAACATGGTCGGCGGTAAAGTTTCACGACGGTAAGATGCACCGACCACATTTGAAAAATCAAAATCATAGGGAATGACAATATATTTTCCAATCGCTTTGTCATAAAACAGTTTTGCATTCCTTGCGCCAATCACACTCCAGTCTCTGTTGCCAATCAAAAAATTAAAGGCAGCTGCATGGCCATATGATTCATACAGGAGTGAATCCTCTGCAGGGTTAAAAATTTTTTTCTCAGACACCCCCAGCCTTTCAGCGATGTCACCATCAGGTTCGAGAAGAAAACCAGCTGATGTATCACACACGGCCGGATGATTTTGATCACAATAATGAACTGTCACCCATATCGTCCTGTATGACATAGGTGTAATGGTTTCATAGACCTGGTACATCATCCGTTCTTCCTGCAGGTTTAATTGACCTTCTTCGCCGTTTATGCAGTGGGTCACCAATTTCATTTCATCCACGTTTTTCAGGTTCATGGACTTCAGCATTGATTTCTTAAAGTTGAGCAGGAGGGGCGGAAAATTGCATTTCATGCGACGGAATTTTCCTCTGAGATTCAATGTCAGAGGTTGATTCGTCACGAGAGATCCACTGATGGATTCTATACTGATCAGGGCATCAATTTCATTATTGTTGGATTTAGTCAAAGAATCGAAAGGGTAGGTAAGTGTGATCCTGATGCTGTCCTGATGGTAAAGATTCTCAAAAAGGGATATGCGTTTGGACTCCTGGGCAGACAAAGAGTTTTGAACCCATAAAGTGAGAAGAAGTAGAGTAAATCGCATTGTAATCAGGTTAAACCTCATGAATGGACTATTAATTCCACAGTGGAAGGTAAAATTATTGTTACCATATTGCTAAGCAAAATTAGTTTTGTCTCATGGTATTGGCGTTCTTCTTTAGCTGGTGGCTACTTTTCACACCTGATTTCATCCAATCTCCGCCACCGGAGAGGCCAACGAATATCATCATGGTGATCGGCGATGGGATGGGTCTTGCTCATATCGCACTTGGGGAATTACTATCCAAACCACCATCACCATTGCAACGTATGGAAGTAGTAGGCTTGCAGAAGACCTATTCTTCCAGCCACCTCGAGACAGATAGTGGTGCATCGGCTACAGCGATGGCCTGCGGTGTAAAGACATTTAATTCTGCTGAGGGTGTCGGGCCGGACAGCTTGCCGGTGACTACGATTATGGAGCTGGCCAAAGCCCATGGGCTTAAAACAGGCTTTGTGGTCACTAGTCCTGTAGTTCATGCTACACCTGCTGCATTTTATGCGCACGTTGATTCAAGAGGATCTTATGAGGATATTGCAAGACAACTGGTGCAGTCCGACATGGATGTGTTTGCAGGTGGAGGAGAAAAATATTTCACTGAACGAAATACTGACAAAACAAACCTGATTGAAGAATTAGCAAGAAAAAACTATGCAATACTGACCAGTCAGGATCCCCAGGTGGTATTCAACTTTTCAAAGATCAGCAGGGATAAAAAAATAGCTGCTTTCACAGCCTATGAAGATCCGAAGCGGGCTTCGCAAGGCAGAACATATCTTCCGGAAATGGTCTCTCAGACAATGGATGCGATAAAGGCCAGATCGGATAAAGGATATTTTTTAATGGTGGAAGCGTCGCAGATTGACTGGGCTTCACATGCCAATGACCAGGAGTGGCTTGCTCTTGAAATGCAGGACATGTACAGTATGCTTGAGGTGATACTGCGTAAAATGGATTCAAATACGTTGTTGATTGTGACTTCGGATCATGAGTGTGCTTATATCAGTATCAAAGGGAAGCGGGCACCGCGTGTTGACTTTGGAAGCAAAGTGCATTCGTCACAGATGGTGCCTGTATTTGCGCACGGTCCGGGCGCGGAAGAGTTTTTGGGTATTTATGAGAATACGGCGATTTTTGAAAAGATGAAAATGCTTTTGGGACTTTAAAAGGCAGAAGAGGCAGAAAGGGCAGAAAGGGCAGAAGAGGCGGAAAGGGCAGAACAGGCGGAAGAGGAAAATTAAATCATGACAAATCATGATCATCATAAAAATCTGCGTTCCATTCTTTTTCATGGGTTTCACCCATGGCTAATAATGTCTGATCCCTTCAGGATCATTGTTGTTTGCTTTCAGCCAGCCGTTTTATTACTATTGCTTTTTGCCTTTTGTTTTTTTGCCTATTGCCTATTGCCTATTGCCTATTGTATTCTCCAGATATTCTTTCAAAGAAGTGCCGAGTATTGAAGTCCAGCCTTGTTCGAAATTTGTTTTTGCAAAATCCGGATTTGAAGAGGGGAATGTTTCCAGTCCTACATGCGTCAGTCGTACTCTTGTGTTTTTACCTTCCGGAAATAGCTCCCATGTGACGAATGAGTTTCCTTCATAGCCATCGTATCGCCAGCTATGCGTGAGTTTTTTATTGACTTCTACTTCTGTGACTGTGCAGAGGTGAAGATAGCTTTGATGTTCAGTGCCGCCTTCGAATGTGAATTCGAAACCAACTTCGGGTTTGAATTCAGCGAGGTCAAAATACCATTATTTCATTTCGTTTTTGTCAGTGATGGCCTTCCATACTTTTTCGATGGGGGCGGGGTAGGTACGATCGATGATGATGGGTTCCGGTTTCATTTAAGATGTTTGAAGTACTGCACTTCTCTTTCATGTTTCTCAGCGGCAGCTCGTGTTTTGAAAGTGCCGAGATTTCGGCGTTTGCCTGTTTTGGGATTCAGCTTTCTGGAGTAGAGGCGGTATTCGCCGGATTTGAGTTTGCGGATCATGGTCTTAAATGTTTTTGATCATTGAATATTTTAAAATAACAAACTTCTGTTCTGCATGTTTATAATTCATGCGAATCTGGTTAACTTATATTAACTTCCTATGGATCAAAAACAAGAGAAAAACAGAAATTGTGCATGAAAAATTTAAATTTTACAATTCAAGCAGTTCAGGTGTCAATTTCTGGGTATAAGCTTATTATGATGGTAAATTATATTCATGTTTTTTCACTGGATGATCATGCATTGCCATCGATAGGTGAAAATGTATGGCTAATAATCAGACGGAAGGCATGACATATTCAGATGAAAATTTTTTTTGAACCAGGTTTTCTATTTCCAGTAGCATATCTTGTGCATTATTTACATTGAACGGTATACTCAATTCTTCTAAAGCTTTTTGAGTTCGGCGTCCGATGTATCCATCAATATTTCCAATCTCTTTTCCAAGGCGAATAAGACATGATTGAATTGTTGCCTGAATTTGATTCGGACCAAAGGCATCAACAAATACACCAATTGAAAGTATTGCACTTGCTGCTGAAGCCGTATAAGGATTAAAGTTGTTTCCTTTACCTGTTGCGTAATAGTCGTAAACGATTTGATGGCTACCACGACAGTCAAAATGCCATGCTTCAGATTGATTCGCTTTGGGTTGTTTGATAATCGGTACTATTCCGTATTTGGCGGCTATTTTCCAAAAATCAACGAGTTCAATTTTAAGGGCACTCAAATCTAAATCGAATGCACGCCCAGCTTCATGGAAGCTTCCTCCTGGTGGAGGGCTAAATGCCTTTTTTCGGCCGGCAATATAATCCTGGTGCGATTGGGCTTGCATATCATAACTACGGAAAAGGTCACTTAGAATTAATTTCCCATTTTTCCTGGCCAGGTCTTTTGCGATTTGTATAATGCCGGTACGTGTATCGGGTGTGCATAGAGCCATCCGGGAAGGTAATGGAAGTAAATCTCCAAGACTGTTTTTATAAATAGAATTGATGTCAATAGAAATTAGTGGTGATTTCATCTTTATAATTTTTTAAGAGATTCATATGGTCTTCTATTTATCAGTACGTAGCTGATATCATTTACAAGCGATTGAAATTGAATCAGGCATGAATTAACCTGGACAAAATTAAAGTATTCATGAGATCACGTCGGGTAGAAAAATGCATTTACTTCAATACGATCCAGGCATTCGGTATAGTCAAAGATAATCTAAGACACCTGAAAAAGATGTCTTAGACTTCTACAGAAATACGTTTCTAAACATGAACATCACCTCAGGAAAAGGAAGATCCGGATTCAATCTACAATTATCTCATAATTAAATTCTGCGGCTGGCTTGGGATCTTTTTTCCAGACTTCAATTTGTTTAAGATGCAAAATTGTTTTCCCTTTTTTTAGCGCTGTTATCGTAAATATCTCATTTGCACTTGAACCCAATAGTTCTCTGCGTAATCCATTTTTTGAATATGTTTTTTTTGTTGAAATAACATCATTTTTAACCGGAAACGCAACCCATTCAAAACCCGTAGTTCCACTGCCTTTAAGTTCAATACTATACGTTGAATGTTGCTTTAAATTGATAGTTTTTTCTATTTTCATTCGATATTAAATAGTTATAAGAGTGTAAAAAACCCGGCTTAAATTGTTGTCAGCATTTTTCGACATTTTAACAATTAACCTGACAGTAAAATACCAAAAAACTCCTATTTGCTACCGATGCTGTTCGGAAAAATCTAAATTATTTCCAGGAAGTAATGTGCTCCAAATCGAATTACTCAATTGTCCGGATCGTCCAAAAGTCATCGCAGAGATTAGGGTTCGTAATGTATGCATAGGGCATCCAAAAATTTCCTTTGTTTCCCCAGGTTTTTCCCCATGAATTCCTTACTAAAACCAGTTGTTTGGCTTCGTCATAGCCAATAGCCAACACGGCATGACCTCCTCTTACACTTTCATTTGCATAATTTGGCATAGGCATGATTCCATTAGCTTTGATTTTCATAAAACTGTCATATACGGTAAAACCAAAGACAAATGGATAACCTTCCGCTAAGCAACCTTTCAGGTTATTAATATTATTGGTCAGGCGTTGATACGAAGTGATTTGATAATGTAGCGCACTTGTATAACATGATGCCGGAGGCTTAACAGTGAATTTTGCACCGGGATTTGGATTGTCATCGTAAGTCCACTCAGAGTCTTTACAAATGCCTTGTTTTTGCAATGATTTAATCCCATCTCGTAAAAAAGCACCGCTATCCACGCTTTCAGTATGGATATAAACTCTTTCATTATAATACAGGAAAAGCCGGGAGGGTAAAAAAGTAGATTTCTTTTGTTTCTTTCTTCCAAACTCCCAGGCTGCTCCCAGGGAGTTGGCAGTACAACTTCCGAGTCTTCCCTGAACATACACTGCAGGACATCCTGCTGATAAATCCACTTTGGTTGGCAGTGACTGCATAATTTTTAAGGGTGCAGCATACATAAAGTCTCGTGCATCCGGGAGATCAGGCAACCAGCCCATTTTACAAATTGGTTTAGCGATCGATTTTTTTTTAGCTACCATGGTTACATAAATTTAAAAGTTAAAAAATTGATTAAGTTACGATTTGATTGACGACAATAAATCTTCGAAAAGAAGTAATGCATCATATTTGCTGACGATCAGCAAAACTCTTTTTTGCCCTAAATTGATGTTGGCATCAGCTCCTATGTTAACCCATAGATCATCGATGTCTTTTGATGTTTTTATGGCATTAATTTTATCAGTGTTTAGTAGATCTAGTTGAATACTTGCAACAATTATTTGGGAAACTAAATCCTTGGCTTGTTTTAATGTATTTTCGTTTTCAAGTATATCGGACCTTAATTGCTGCTCTGACGATTGAAGCACCTTAAAAGATATCGTATTCTCCATTTCATGCCGATTTATTGTTTTTTTCTCAAAAGTGATCGGGCTTATTCCGCGTTGCGCAGTTATAATTTCTGCTTTTAATAACTGCAGTTCACTTTCCCTCTGGATGCGACCTAAGTCATTATAAATTTTAATGCTTTCATCTAAATAACTTAACAAGGCTATCTGTGTATTATAGTCCCGGGAATTGAATTTTTCCAATACACCCGTTAACAGTTTAAGTAAGCCTGTCATTTTACTATTTTCATTATAATAGAATTTTTGCATAAAGTGCTTATTCGAACTCAACAACTTGCGTATCAGGCTCTCCGTTTTGACCTTTTACGAATTTGACAAAGATGCCTTCCTCCATAATTTTTGCATTAATAAGAAATACTGTGGACTCCGTACTGATGGTTTTAACATTATTGGTTTCCGGATCCACGAGCAAATTGTCTATTTTGGTAGCGGACACAACTGTATTTGACTTTATTTTTTCAATTACATTAGCCAGGGTTTGTTTATATAATTCCCCATTCGGGTTTTGTTTATTGTAATCATCCAATAATTTATTGTCGGTTATGTTCATGTTAAATAGAGTAGCCCATTTTACCTGTACTATATTTTCCGGATGGGCAGGGTCTGTACTTGATTTTAATTGCTCATAGAAATCACTGATGATGCCATCTGCGGCAGCCGCTTTTAAGGGGACCCCCTTTTTTAAGTTCAGCTTTTTGGCCGCCAATCGAATAGGTCGTATGACGAAATTAGTATCGAATATGGGTCTTAAAAAAATATCATTATTTGTAATGACAGTGAAGTCATTATTAATATTTGTCTTTTTTATTAATATATTTTTTGTGGCATTATTCAATTCATTTATAATGAAATTTTTAAAATCATTTAATTCCATGTTGAATACAAGTGTAGTTGAAAATTTGGCTCCCGAGATGATGACAGGGATCGTGAGATTCATTTCCGGTATTTTAAACCTTGGGACTGAAAAGTGTTTAAGCACATCGTTTTGTGCATACATTTCTGCAATACGAATAGACTCCCTGTCCGCCATGCCCCGGGCTCTGGTAATTTCTGAAAATATAAAACCAACATAATCCGCCATTGTTATATTTGCCATAAATTATATCATTTTGTATATTCATTGTATAAGGCAGGATGAACGAGGAGGTTCATCCTGCCGTGTTCTTATATTATGCTTGATAATGGTTAAGCCGCCAGCATATTTAGAATTTTTTCTAATCCAGCCGGGATCTCATCCTGAACAGCTTTCACATTGATGTTTAAGGCATATTCTTTTTTAACTTCAACACCCGTAGTGCTTTTTCTCTGATAGGATGCAGATACTTTAAAACTGACAGGTCCCCAACCACCTTTAACTTCGGCATTCACTCCAATATCAGTGGACACCGTGGAAGTCTCAACCGAATTTAATTTTACATTAAAATCAATGATGACATGTTCTATACGTAAGCTTGGAATGGGTAACATGGCCAATAAGGGTATTTTGATATTAATTACCTTATCATCTGCAGTCCCGTCAGCTTTTACGTCTTTACGTGTATGTGTAAAATCAACCATAACCAATTCTCTTGGAGTAGCCGGATCTGTTGGCTTGGTAAATCCAACTTCATTGATGAAATTGATGGTTGCTAAGGATGCAGCTACCTGTGCGTCTACTACAGCCTGAAGCGGCCCCCCAATCATTTTCCTGAAATCAATATTGTTCAATTCCGAAGTTAGATTGGTATTCGGGGCTTTTAAAGGAAGTCCTGCTTTAGGAACTTTTTTTATTACACTACTTAAGAGATTTATAGCCTCTTCTTTAGTTAATTGTTCTGTTTTTTTAACCACTTCTTTAGCAGCGATGGGCTCTGCTGTTGGTGCTTTCCTTCTGGGAGAATTGTTGCGTACGGTTTTTGTTTTAGTTGCCATAAGTTTAAATTTTTAAATTAATGAATAGTATAGGTTAATAATTAGTTTTTATCAGTACATTCTATTTTCCATGTTTATAACTCCGATTATATTTTAGTCAGTTTAATACAATGACGTTTACCTATTAAAAAATTCAATCTTGATGTGGTATAGAATACATCTTTCATATTTAAATTTAATGATGTGCCCTTTGTTTATTAAATATTCAACCTATTGAGTCTATTCCGGTTAGGAAATTGTTCACTTACCTGCTCCCTAAACGTTAATTGATATGCAAGGCAATGGCCAAAGCAATATGCAATGCAGTTTTGCTATCGGTAATAAAAAACATCTGGAAAGAGTAATCACATCAACCCCAAAATTTTATGAGTTGATTTTATCAGTGATTGAAATACAAAGTAAATTTTTTTGAATTCATTTTGAAAAAGTCGCCAAAATGAAAAAGTTATTAAATCATTTTAAAATCCCTTCGAATAATACTTTTTATGCAATATATAATGTGAAACTGTACTTAATAATGGATTTAATATTTACATATTGAATGCTAAATTATGCTTCATTTTTAATATTTCCAAATATTTATCAATTATTTTTAAAATAATCTAAAAAGTTGACAAAAGTAAGAGTCCCATTCTTGGATTGGTTATTCAAGTCTATTTGACACCATTATACCTACTGTATACCACTACTCCCTTATCAAATGCTAAAGTCTTCTTCCATTTCCTTTTTTTTCGGGCCTTATCATAACATCCCCAATGTCCATAATTCTTTGGATAGGTAGACAGTTCAATGGTCACCCAATCGGCAAAGACCAGGCCATTGATGATGATGGGTGTGTAATGATTGGCTTCAAAAAGAGAAAGGATGTCCACCTTGTCGTGAGATGGATTATCCTTGACGATGTCAACCAGGAATAATTTTTTATCTATAACCTTCCATGTTGCCTGGTATTCGCGGAGGCAATCAAGGTTGGGAACATAAATATCGCTACTTCGGAATGGCCGGACTTCAAAGCCAAGATCTTCCAGGGGAAAGGATCGCAGAAAGAGCGTGTCATTTCCAATGATTAAAAGATCAGGCTTTTGGTCTATAGTGAAGGAGAAGTTGATACCTGTCAGGAATGAACAGAGAATAATAACTAAGCCTTGTGTCAGGTTTTTTCTCACCATGTTACATGAGGTCTCTCTTTGTTAAAAGACGTAAGAAAACCAGCTAACGGTTTGATTTTCTTTCGTCTTCCTCCTTTATCCCTCAGGAATAGACCCGATTAAGTTGTTTTATGGCCGTCTATCAGGATTGGCTAAATTAGCTAACCATTTTAAGAATGGCAAATGAACCTGTATTTAGGATGTAATCTGCTCAATCTTAGACCTTAAAGTCTGTCTGTCCCCGGAAGATTTAGCCAATGCCAATGCAGACAGAAAATGTTCCTTCGCTTTTGCTTTGTCCACCGTCTTATACAATTCGCCAAGCAGCGTGAAGTAAAAGTGATTGTCCGTGAGATTAAGTTTCTCTGCCTCCAAAATCGCTTCTTTCACTCCATTGGCTTTGGCAAGGGCATACGTCCTGTTTAACGCTGCGATAGGTGAGTATTCAATCTGAAGCAACTTATTGTAAAGCTGAAGTATGTTTTCCCATTTCTCTTTCGAATCGATTTTATGGGTGTGCCAATAAGCAATCGCAGCTTCAAGATGATACTTCGAAAGTTTGTTTCCAGTCGAAGCCCGATTCAAATAATATTCTCCCTTTTCTATCAATTCTTTGTTCCAAAGTGTCTCATCCTGCTCCTCATAAAGTATACTATCTCCTTTATCATTGGTACGGGCTTCAAACCTTGACGAATGAAAACACATCAAAGCAATCAGTGCATTGGCTGATGGCGTATTCGTTTTCTCATTATCTACAAGCATAATATTTAAGCGCATTGCTTCTACACAAAGATCTTTTCTCAATGTAGTGTTTTGCGAAGTAGAATAATATCCTTCACTAAAAAGTAAATACAACGTAGTGAGCACTGCATCCATTCTGCCGAGAATTTCGGATGCAGCCGGCAGTTCAATTTTTACTTTTTCTTCTCTTAATTTTTCTTTTGCCCTCGCCAGTCGTTTGTAGATGACTTCTTTATTGGTCAGAAAGGCATCGGCAATTTCTTCCACACCAAAACCACAAAGAATACTCAGCGAAAGTCCAACCTGAGCTTCTGTCGAAATACAGGGATGACAAGTCGCAAACATCATCTGCAATTGACTGTCATTGATATTCTGGCTTGACAGATCGATATCGATCATTTTCTCATCCACCTCAGATGTTTTTATAGCAATGGCAACTTTCTGAGAAAAAACAGCCTGATGCTTTAGAAAATCTTTCGCTTTATTTTTTGCAACTGTATAAAGCCAGGCTGTCGGGTTCGCAGGCAGACCTTTCAGTCCCCAGGTTTCGGATGCGCTCAGGAAAGTATCACTCACGATATCTTCAGCTATCTCGATATGCTCGATCCCAAAATGCCTGCACAGAACAGAAACTATTTTCCTGTATTCGGTTCTGAATAGATGGGGTAACAGCTGCCTTTCTTCCATAAATGAAAACGCTCCTGTAAAGCTACAGAAGCGTTTTTGGTTTTATTCAATTGTTAGGCTCCATCGGTATTATCGTTCTGACTTCAACAGTTCCGCCCACATTTAATATGGGACATCCTAAGGAAAGTTTTGTTGCTTCATCCAGTGAATCAGCTCTCACAATGGTGTAACCTCCGATAGCTTCTTTCAATTCAACATAAGGTCCGTTTGTGATGACATTGCCCGGTTTCACTACCCGGCCTTCTGAGGTCAATCGATTACCTGCACTCACCAGTTTGTTTTGAGCTGCTATATTTCCTATCCAGTCCTGCCACGGTTTCATCATCGATTGCAATTGCTCCGGTGACATAGGTGGTTCATTGCTCACAGCGTCTCTTCTGAATACGAATAAAAATTCTTGCATGGTGGTGATTTTATAGTGAATAGTTTGGTTAAAGAACGTGACGCAAAGATGCATTTATGCGCTCATTTTCAATTTAAAAAGTTTGGAAGAAAGGAATAAAGTTGTTCGTAGTTTCAAACTACGAACAACTTTATTCCTCAAACTACGGACAGCTTTCTTCATTAAAAGAAAAATTGTTCGGTAACGATCTTTCCTTCTTTAACTTCGTAGACACATATTTCTTCCATGGTCATTCGGCCTTGTCCTTTGATCGTGGCATCAAGCACCATGGCTGTCGTGAAGTAGTTGCCTGCAACAATCGGGTCAGAGAAACTACCACCATGACGTTCTTCAATCATAGCCGCAAATGCTGCGCCTTTCTGATCGAGAGCTTTTTTGCCTTTTGCAGAGGGCAACATGCCGTGAGCAGGCTCTATACTGTTGATGTCATCCGAGTAAAGTTCTTCCTGTGCTTTGAAGATCTGGCCGTTACGGCATAACTCAACCAATCGGTTAGCCACATCCTGTGTGGTCATTGTTTTTTGAGAAGTCGTCATGATATAGGTTTTTAAAATAAAGAATTGATGATTTCAACCCTATATCGACTGACTTTCTGAAATTGGACAGGATGTGAAAATTAGTTACACTAAATAGCCAAAAGCATTATCATCCTGCTTCAGCTCCGAATAATTTACCTGTTGTCGTTCAAGGTTGGCCAGCAATCTGAGATAGTCTGTTCTTGACTTCACCTCAATGCCCACCAGAGCCGGACCGGATTCTTTGTTATGTTTTTTTACATATTCAAACCGGGTGATGTCATCCCCAGGCCCCAGGATATCATTGACAAAGTCTTTCAACGATCCCGGACGCTGGGCAAATCGAATAAGAAAGTAATGTTTCAAGCCTTCGTATTGGAGAGAACGCTCTTTGATCTCCTGCATACGGTCAATATCATTGTTACTCCCGCTGATGATGCAGACTATTTTTTTTCCTTTTATTTCATCTGTATAATCATCCAATGCCGCTACCGATAGTACTCCGGCAGGTTCTACGACCAAGGCATCTTCGTTGTAAAAGGAAAGCATGGCTGAACATATTTTTCCTTCATGCACAAGATGCATATCCGACAGAACATCCCGGCAAATGGGAAATGTAATGTTACCTGCTCGTTGAACGGCAGCACCATCAACAAACCTATCAATAGTTGGCAAGGTCACAGGTTCTCCCATATCAAATGCAGCTTTCATGGAAGGTGCACCTTCAGGTTCAACACCAATTATTTTTGTTCGTGGTGAATAGGTTTTAAAATAAGATCCGACACCTGCGCATAATCCACCGCCACCCACCGGAATAAATAAATAATCGATATCCGGCTGATCTTCTAATATTTCAATACCGATAGTGCCCTGTCCTTCGATTATTTTGTGATGATCAAAAGGATGTATGTAGGTCAATCTGTTTTGTTCACAAAATTTCTGTGCAGCGATAGCACATTCATCATAGGTATCACCGACCAGTTTTATTTCAATAAAATTGTCACCAAATTTTTTGGTTTGATTTATTTTTTGATTTGGTGTGATGACCGGCATAAATACAATACCCGGAACACCTAGTTTTCTGCATGAATAAGCAAAACCCTGGGCATGATTGCCCGCACTGGCACAAACAACACCTTTCCGTAGTTGTTCCCATGGCAAACTACTCATCATGTTGTAAGCTCCCCGGATTTTATAGGAACGAACAACCTGCAGATCTTCTCTTTTCAGATAAATATTCGCGTGATATTTCCTTGATAAAGCTGGATGAAGTACGAGAGGAGTCCTGTTGACGACTTCCTTAATCCGAAGAGCGGCTGCATTAAAATCAAACTTATGGCCTATATGAGCAACTAATGGTTTTGATTTTAAATGAATGACTGTATGTGTTTGCAATGAAAGTGGTATTACACGTTAAATTTATTTTTCAAAATAAGCCTCTTCAAGCTGAGCTTCGTTAGACGCCGGCTGATTCTCGGGCCTTAAGCTTCGTACCGTCTTTCCGGCCTGCCACAATTCACTTTCGCGGAGTTCTTTCAGTTCTTCTTCCAGTTTTTCACGATAATCGGCTTTGCTATTGCTGGCTATGGACAGAGCTGCTTCTTTACCGGCAGCAACACTTTCGTACAATTCATTAAATAAGGGCAGAGTAGCGTCACGGAATTTTTTCCACCAATCCAATGCACCGCGTTGTGCTGTCGTAGAACAATTGGCATACATCCAATCCATTCCATTCTCTGCAACAAGTGGCATCAATGACTGCGTGAGTTCTTCAACTGTTTCATTAAATGCTTCTGATGGAGAATGTCCTTTTTTTCGGAGTACTTCATATTGTGCTGCGAATATTCCTTGTATCGCACCCATCAATGTTCCCCGTTCACCGGTGAGATCTGAGTAAACTTCTTTCTTGAAATTTGTTTCAAACAGATATCCGGATCCGATAGCAATGCCGAGTGCAACTACTCTTTCGAAAGCTCTACCCGTAGCATCCTGAAAGATAGCATAGCTGCTATTCAGGCCACGACCTTGCAAAAACATTCGTCTCAATGATGTGCCTGAACCTTTGGGAGCTACTAAGAATACATCAACATCAGGTGGAGGGATAATTCCGGTCTGGTCATTGTAAGTGATGCCAAATCCATGAGAGAAGTATAAGGCTTTACCTGGTGTAAGATGTTTCTTTACGGTAGGCCACATCGCGATTTGGGCTGCATCACTCAGCAGATAACAAATGATAGTGCCTCGTTTCACCGCTTCTTCGATTTCAAAAAGTGATTTTCCTTCTACAAATCCATCACGTACAGCCTTGTCCCAGCTCTTCGAATTTTTTCGTTGTCCCACGATGACATGGATTCCATTTTCTTTTTGATTCAAAGCCTGTCCGGGACCTTGTACGCCGTAGCCAATGACTGCTACGACTTCATCTTTCAGCACACGTTGTGCTTTTGATAATGGAAATTCGTCTCGTGTGACGACATTTTCTTCTGTTCCTCCGAAATTCAATTTTGCCATGATTTTAATATTTTCGATTTTCGATTTTCGATTTTCAATTTTTGATTTGAAATGGTTGGTTGCATTGTCTATATCGTTGCGCTCGAATTGCTCATTGCTTATATTTTGCTTTTTGTTTTTTTGGTAATTGCCCATTGCCCATTGCCTATTGCCCATTGCCCATTGCCCATTGCCTATTGCCCATTGCCTATTGCTAATTGCCTATTGCCTATTGCCCATTGTCAATGTCTGTTGAATGAAACCTGCTGATAATCGGCTTTGAAGAATTTTCCAGATCCTTCTATCAAACGGGTCTTTTCAACTTCAATGAGTTTTTCAATCTGGAGCTGGACTTTTTCAGCCATCTCCGGAGTGGTGTGCAGAATAAAACTGGCAGCTCCTTTGTGCAGGTTGTCTTCAAATTCGAATGCATACAGATTCTTGATTCTGACTCTTCTCCTGTTACAGATATTGATCATACGGTTTAGTATATTAAACCCGTTATCTGAAAATACTTCAAGTGTAAAATCTCTGTTCATGTTATTTAGGTTTATATTCTAATAGCATATCACTGACAGCGGCACCAGTCGGGATCATGGGGAATACATTTTCTTCTTTCTCAACTTTCACTTCGAGAAAATAGGGTCCTTCATGTTCAAGCATTTCCTTTAGTGCTGCAGGTAATTCATCTCTTTCAATTACCTTCCTTGCAGTTATTCCATAGGCCTGATTAAGTTTGACGAAATCAGGATTGTTCATTTCTGTAAATGAGTATCGCCCTTCAAAAAACATTTGTTGCCATTGCCTGACCATACCCAGAAATTCATTGTTGAGGACTACGATTTTGACAGGAATATTGTATTGAGAAATCGTGCCCAATTCCTGGAGTGTCATTTGAAACCCACCATCACCGATGATGGCAATGACTTGTTTTTCAGGAGCGCCTATTTTTGCCCCCATAGCAGCCGGTAATGCAAAGCCCATGGTGCCCAGGCCTCCTGATGTCACATTTGTTCTTGGATTTTTATAATGGAAATATCGTGATGTCACCATTTGATGCTGGCCAACATCCGTCACCACAATAGCATCGCCTCCTGTGAATTCATTTAAGGCAAAAACAACTTCGGCCATTTTTATCTCACCACTTGAATTGAGACATGTTTTGCTTATTATTTTCTCATGCTCCTCCTCTGTATATTCTTTGAAGGAGTTTAACCATTGAATTCGCTCAGCATGCTGAATTCTTTCTGTCAGCAATGGCAATGCTTTTTTAGCATTTGCATGCAAAGGCACATCCACGCTGATGATTTTATTTATTTCTGATCTGTCAATATCGATATGGATCACTTTCGCCTGCTTCGCATACCGGGTAACATCACCTGTTACCCGGTCATCGAAGCGCATTCCAATAGCTAATAAAAGATCACATTCGTTTGTATTTTTATTAGGACCATAATTACCATGCATGCCGAGATACCCCACATACAATGGATGATCATGCGGAAAGCCGGACAGACCCAGAAGGGTAGATGCCACCGGAATATTTCCTTTTTCAGCAAATGCAATTAATTCGTTAGTCGCATTTGCCAGGATGATTCCCTGTCCGGCAAGAATATATGGCTTTTTAGCAGTATTGATCAACAGCGCTGCGTCTTCGATAGCCGTCAAGTCGACTACCGGTTCGGGATGATATGTTGAGATTGATTTACAGGGCTGGTAATGAAATTTTGTTTTAGCAAACTGAGCATCTTTGGTCACGTCGATCAATACGGGGCCTGGTCTTCCTGATTTGGCTATATAAAATGCTTTGGCTACAGCATGCGCCATATCCTCTGCACGTGTAACCTGTATATTCCATTTTGTCACAGGAACCGTGATGTTCATCACATCTATTTCCTGGAATGCATCAGTGCCTAAAAGGTGCGAAGCCACTTGTCCGGTGATGCATACCAGGGGTGTGCTGTCAATCATTGCATCTGCTAACCCTGTCACGAGGTTAGTAGCACCGGGACCTGAGGTAGCAAATACGATTCCTGTCTTTCCACTCACTCTTGCATAGCCTTGTGCTGCATGAATAGCACCTTGTTCGTGTCGTACAAGAATATGTTTTACTCGCTCACTATAATGAAACAAAGCATCATAGATCGGCATGATCGCTCCACCCGGATAACCGAAGATGGTATCTACACCTTCTGCCAACAAGGAAAGGATCAATGCGTCTGAACCAGAAATACTTGGCTCCTCACTCCGGTTAGGAAGTAGAGTAAGCTGAGATTTCGGAGGAGATGCTATTTTCAATTTAAGATATTAGATTTTAGATGTTTTTCGTTCGCTTCGACTCCGCTCAGCGACCGTTGACCATTTATAAAAATCACTTCGGCTCCGCTCAGTGAGTGAAAATCCGCAGAAAACAATCGACTCCGTCACTCACCATTCACTATTCACACCTCACGAAAGAGGATGCGGGATTGTGAACTCATTACTGATTACTGACAACTGATTACTCATTTTTAAAACCGGGGCCTCATCAGTTACGCACCCTTCTGCTGCTGTCGCGACGCATTTTGCGTATTTGAATAAAGCCCCTTTTGTTGCCTTTAAATCCGGTTTTTTCCAGTTACCTAAGCGTCTTTGGATTTCGGCGATACTTATTTGCAAGGTCATTTTGTGTGATACTGTATCAATATCTATGATGTCATCATCTTGTACCAATGCTATCAATCCACCATCAAATGCTTCAGGTGTGATGTGGCCTACTACAAATCCATGAGTACCTCCGCTAAATCTTCCGTCCGTAATCAGGGCAACGGACTTTCCTAAACCGGCACCAATAATTGCAGATGTTGGTTTCAGCATTTCAGGCATACCCGGACCACCTTTGGGACCGACGTATCGGATCACGATCACATCACCACTCCTGATTTTTCCTGAATTGATTCCTTTGATCAGATCATGTTCACCATCAAAAACACGTGCAGGGCCGGTAAATTTTTCTCCTTCCTTTCCTGATATTTTAGCGACACTGCCTCCTTCGGCCAGATTGCCGTAGATGATCTGAATATGGCCTGTTGACTTTACTGGATTTTCTAAAGGCAAAATGATTTTTTGTGTATCAAAACTTAGTGAGGGTACATCTTTCATATTTTCGGCAATCGTTTTTCCGGTCACTGTGAGACAATCACCGTGTATTAAATTTTGCCTGAATAAATATTTCATGACAGCAGGGACACCACCGATGTTGTGCAGGTCTTCCATGAGATACTTTCCACTTGGTTTAAGATCAGCCAGCACAGGTACGCTATCACTGATCATTTGAAAATCATCCTGAGTAAGATTGACATCCACACTTTTAGCCATGGCTATAAGATGTAATACTGCATTTGTACTGCCACCTAAAGCAATGACTACTGTTATAGCATTTTCAAAAGCCTTCCTGGTCATGATATCAGATGGCTTGATATCCAGTTCGAGGAGATGACGAATAGCTTTGCCGGCATGGAGACATTCATCCTTTTTCTCATCACTCAATGCCGGATTGGAGGAAGAATATGGAAGGCTCATGCCAAGCGCTTCAATTGCACTTGACATCGTATTGGCTGTATACATGCCACCACATGCCCCCGCGCCAGGACATGAATGACGGATGATTTCTTTGAAATCTTTTTCATCAAGTGTACCTGCCAGTTTTTCACCCAGTGCTTCAAATGCAGATACGATATTCAGATCTCTTCCTTTATAATGACCCGGAGCAATCGTCCCGCCATATACCATGATCGAAGGACGGTTAAGTCTGCCCATCGCGATGATGGAGCCCGGCATATTTTTATCGCAACCGGGTATAGCGATCAATGCATCATAATATTGTGCACCACAGACAGTTTCGATCGAATCAGCGATGATATCACGGCTGACAAGTGAATAGCGCATTCCATCCGTTCCGTTACTTATGCCATCACTGACACCGATCGTATTGAAGATTAAGCCAACCAGCTCTTGATCCCACACACCCTGTTTGACAAGTTTTGCAAGATCATTGAGGTGCATATTACAAGTGTTGCCTTCATAACCCATGCTTACGATTCCTACCTGGGCTTTTTGAAAATCGGCTTCCTGCAATCCGATACCATAGAGCATAGCCTGGGCGGCAGGTTGGGTTACATCCTGCGTGATCGTCCTGCTATATTTGTTCAGCTCCATGCCGGTTATTTGCACATTTATGATGATCGATTCCTAATATTGATTAAACTTGCTGCAATAGTCAGTGACTAAATGTATGATGAGGCAATGGGTATAGGTAAATCAAATTGTACCTGCTTATACACTGCTTAAAGTCTCAAAAATGAATGAAAGGCCTATAAACATTAAGTTTCAGGACAGATAAATTACGATGTCAAACCGCTCTACAGATCCTCTTTTTCAATTGATCCTTTCACTGCAGAAACATGAAAAGCGCAATTTCAAGCTTTACATGCAGCGGAATTCATCCAAAGAGGACATGAAAGTCATCCAACTCTTTGACGCCCTTGACGCGATGCATGAGTATGATGAGGACATCTTATTGAAGAAGGCTACCTCATTGAAAAAACAACAGCTCAGCAATGCGAAAGCACATTTGTATAAACAAATTCTGGCCAGTCTGCGATTGCTCGAGAATAGTAATATTGATATCCTCCTGCATGAGCAATTGGATAATGCCAGGATTTTATACAACAAAGGGCTTTATCCTCAAAGCCTGAAGTTGCTGGACAGAGTAAAGGAGATGGCAAAGGCACACAACCAGGTTAGTCTGCTTGTACAGGTTTTATTTCTTGAGAAAAAGATTGAGACGCTTCACATCACCAGGAGTTTCAGGGACAGGGCCTCGCTATTGATCGCTGAAGCTGATGAAGTCAATGTCCATGTGATACGTATCACAAAGTTGTCAAACCTCGCGTTGCAGTTATATAGTTGGTTTATCAACAATGGACATGCCCGAAATGAAAAAGATGAAAGAGAAGTGGAGGAATACTTTCAGGCCCAGATGTCAGATGATCTGAGGAATAGCAGTGGGTTTTATGAGAAATTGTACTTGTATCAGTGCTATTGCTGGTATGCATTTATCCGGCAGGATTTTTTATCATATTATCGCTACACACAGCATTGGGTCGATTTGTTTCACCAGGATCCGATGATGATTGAGATTGAGACCCCGAGCTATATCAAAGGCATGCATAATCTTTTGTCCTCTCATTTTATGCTGCGCAATGATTCAAAGTTTGAAAGAGACCTTAAAATATTTGAAAATTTTGCATTGTCAGATGTTGTCAGACGAAGTGATAATAATCTTGTACAGGTTTTTATTTATTTGTATGTGGCCAAGATCAATAAGCATATCCTGGACGGGACTTTCAATGAAGGTTTGTCACTTGTACCGGTTATATTGGAGAAACTGGATGAATTTGAGATTTATATTGATAGCCACAGAGTACTTGTCTATTATTACAAAATAGCTTCTCTTTATTTCGGCGCAGGAGATTTCGGCAGCAGTATTGATTACCTCAATAAAATCATTCACTGGAAAGTTAATCTCCGAAATGATCTTCAGTGTTATGCCAGATTGCTTCACCTGATCGCCCATTATGAATTGGGTAATTATGATCTACTGGAATACCTTGTAAAATCTGTTTACAGGTATATGTATAAGATGGAGAATCTTAGTCTTGTCGAAGAAGAGATGTTTAAATTTTTGCAAAAATCATTTCATTTATCAGCCCAGGCACTTAAGCCTGAGTTCGTCAAATTACTGGAGATCATCAGGCGATTTGAAAATAATCGTTTTGAAACAAGGGCGCTTGTATATCTCGATGTTGTATCATGGCTTGAAAGTAAGGTATATGAAAAGCCGGTGTATGAGATTATCAGAGAAAAATATCTTGAAAGACAAAGTAGGTAAGCAGTATTCAGTAAGCAGTAAAGAGAAACGAATACTGTTTCTGTATTCCGAGTAACTCACCCCCATCCCCTCTCTTATTATTGAAATATCTATTGGAAACAAAATTCATGTGAGAGAGGGGTGCTTTGATTTTCATACTTATATCATGACTCCCCTCTCTCCTGGTGATGCTGTATTTAAATAAATGCATACTGTAAAAAGAGAGGGGACGGGGGTGAGTTACCCGAAAGGCATAAGTCTGAAATCGGTCGAAGTATGCGCTTTTGTGCCTTGAAAAATTAATAGCCACGAAGACGCAAAGACACGAAGAAATATTTTTTGCACCTCGTCTAAAAATATGAAACCCCCGGATAGTTTATCCTATACGGGGGTTTCATTCAAAATGATTTTCAACTATTGAATTGGCATATAATGGCCAAATCACAAATGGCGATTTTTATTTAATATATTTTCGCAGATGTTCGTCAGTGGAAGCTACACATTCGTTCCATGATTTCCAAAAGTTGTCCCATGAACCGGCACCGTATATTGATTCATAATCGTTACGCCAGCTGATGTCGTCATCAAAATCGGCATACTTGTCAAATGAATAAATGATAACCGCATCATTGCCTTTACTGCTCCATAGATCATTATAAAACACACGTAATGAATATGTGTATTTTTTAGCTTCCCACATGGCTTTCCATTTTTTCATCAGATCAGCAAACTGAAAGCGCATACCTGGTTTGATGTCCATACTCCAGACATCAGCCCTGTCAGGATGATAGTTAGCTGGTGTGACGGACAGATCTTCCTGGAGTTTCCATAAGTTGGATTCGCCATATTGGTCGATATGGATGTCAACATTATTGGCCCAATCAGCATCATGTTCTTTATTGCCCTCAGGTTGATGGTCAAGATCAGCATACATTAAAGGACCCATTGACCAAAAATACCAGCCATCACTTCCTGTGCCTTCAGTGATCTCGGCAAACCTGGCCTGATGAGGGGCAGTAGCATGAAACTTGTTGATATGCGCCGTGACTGCGGCTTCAAGAAGGTTTTCCTGTCCACGCTTTGCTTTTACATACATGGTGTTATACATCTGATAGGTTTTTGTTGTCCCCGCAGTCTGCGCGAAGAGGGAAACTGTAAAACCTGATAAAACAGTAATAAGGAGGAATAGATTTTTCATTAGTTTAAATGATTTGGTTAAGAATTGCAGACAAGGTAATTTAATGACAATTGAATGAGGATCACATGTTGATGTGATCAATCTGAAATACTTATTTTTTCAGACTCACGGATGTCAGTTTATTCAAAGGATACGATAAATTTACACTGTAAGCCCTGTTTTTTGTTTTGTTGCCACCATTAGCGCGCTCCAGATTTGCTATTCCCCGATCATAGGCGAGTCTGAATCTGAAACCATTCTTCAATCGATAGCCTGCAGTCAGATCTATTCCAAAATCAAACGGTCTATAGCCAGTGTCTTTGTCGAAGGAATGATATTTA
>JBATMM010000221.1:0-2989 GCA_049289835.1 Saprospiraceae bacterium
GTGTATGCTCATCGCAACAGAGCTTTAAATCCGGATAAACCATTCATACGGGGCACTGCACAAAATCCCGATGTTTATTTTCAGGGCCGTGAATCGGCAAATCGTTATTATAATGAATGTCCCGGTATTGTAGACTCTGCTATGAAAAAGTTCAGTGAACTCACCGGACGTACTTACCAGCCATTTGATTATCACGGCGATCCGGATGCAGACAGAGTCATCATCATCATGGGTTCAGGATCGGAAACGGCCACTGAAACTTCGAATTTCTTAAATGCAACCGGAGAAAAAACTGGTGTTGTACAGGTTCGTCTATTCAGGCCCTTCTCCATCAAATATTTATTGGACATATTACCCACCTCTGTCAAAACTATCGCTGTACTGGATCGGACTAAAGAATCCGGAGCATCCGGCGAGCCGCTTTATCAGGACGTTTTGACTTCCCTTGTAGAAGCTTTCAACCAGGGCAAAATTTCTTCATTGCCCCGCGTCATCGGCGGACGTTACGGTCTTTCATCAAAAGAATTCACACCTGCGATGGCAAAAGCAGTATTTGATGAATTAAAAAAACAAACGCCTAAAAATCATTTCACCATTGGGATCAATGATGATGTCACACACACCAGTCTTGACTATGATGCCTCTTTTAGTTTAGATGAATCGGGTTGGACACAAGCGCTGTTTTATGGATTGGGTTCTGATGGAACAGTTGGTGCGAATAAAAACAGTATTAAAATCATTGGCGAAAACACTGATCTTTTTGCACAAGGATATTTTGTATATGATTCTAAAAAATCAGGCGCACAGACAGTCTCGCATCTTCGTTTCGGGCCGAAACCAATAAAGGCTCCCTACTTAATCGGTCATGCTGATTTTATAGCGTGTCATCAATTTAATTTTTTAGAAAAAGTGGATATGCTTTCCCATGCCAAAAAGGGAGCGACATTTTTATTGAATAGCACTTTCACTCCTGAAGAGCTGTGGGATAAACTTCCATGGCAGATTCAGAATTTTATTTTAGAAAAAAAAATAAAGCTCTATACGATTGATGCAGACAATGTAGCACAGGACACAGGAATGGCAGGGCGGATAAATACAATCATGCAAACATGTTTTTTTGCCATCTCCGGTGTACTTCCGCGCGATGAAGCCATCACCCATATCAAAAAAGCCATTGAGAAAACATATTTCAAAAAAGGAAAAGCTGTCATTGAAAAGAATTTCCTGGCAGTTGATCAGACACTTCAACATTTATCAGAAGTAAATATTCCTGCTAAGACAACTGCAATCCACCGCGGTATTCCTGTCGTATCTGATAGAGCACCTGCATTCGTTCAGGATGTCATCGGCAGGATGATGTCAGGACATGGGGATGAGATCCCGGTCAGCGCTATGCCTGTCGATGGTACATATCCTTCAGGCACGACAAAATGGGAGAAGCGGAATATCTCTGATATGATCGCGATATGGCGACCGGACTTATGCATCCAATGTGGCAACTGTAGTTTTGTGTGTCCTCATGCTGTGATCCGTGCTAAATTTTATCATACGGATATGCTCGCCGATGCGCCGGACGGATTTAAATCTGCACCGATCAATGCACGTGGTTTCCCGGAGACAAAATATACATTGCAGGTTTATGGTGAGGACTGCACAGGTTGTAATCTCTGTGTCGATGCATGCCCTGCAACAGATCCTGATGATCGATTCACCAGAGCCATTAATCTGGGCCCGATCCAACCCGCATTGGAACAGGAACGAAGGAACATTGATTTTTTTGAATCCATTCCATTTAATGATCGCGCCACAGTTAATTTTTCGATGGTGCATGGCGCACAGTTTCTCGAACCCTTGTTTGAATTTTCAGGGGCATGTGCAGGATGTGGTGAGACGCCATATATCCGTTTGCTTACACAATTATTTGGCGACAGATTACTCGTAGCTAATGCGACTGGTTGTTCCTCTATTTTCGGAGGGAATCTACCGACGACACCATGGACAAAAAACGAAGCCGGTAAAGGGCCTGCATGGTCTAATTCACTTTTTGAAGACAATGCTGAATTTGGTTTGGGTATGCGGCTCAGTGCTGACAAGCAACTGGCTATAGCCAGAGACATGCTAAAACAATTGGAACCCCAGCTTGGATTACAATTTGTTTCCTCTCTCCTCGATTCGCCTCAACGGCTTGAATCGGAGATTGCAGCACAGCGGGGACGAGTGGATGAATTGAAAAATAAATTGCAAACCATATCGTCCCCGCTCGCTGCCAATCTGCTTTCTGTCGCTGATTATTTAGTGCATCGGAGTGTATGGCTGATCGGTGGTGATGGTTGGGCATATGATATCGGATCGGGCGGATTAGATCATGCTATGGCCAGTGGACGGAACATAAATGTATTGGTTCTCGATACAGAAGTTTATTCCAACACCGGTGGGCAAATGTCTAAAGCTACTCCAACTGCCGCTACTGCAAAATTTGCATCTGCAGGAAAACGTGTAGGTAAAAAAGATCTTGCATTGCAGGCGATTTCATATGGCAATGTATATGTTGCTCAGATCGCCATGGGTGCGAATCCGCAGCAGACACTATTGGCGATGAGAGAAGCTGAAGCTTATGATGGCCCTTCGTTGATCCTTGCGTATAGTCATTGCATTGCGCATGGAATCGATATGGAAAAAGGAATGGAGCAGCAATCTAATGCCGTAGCGAGCGGTTATTGGCCATTGATCAGATACAATCCTGTCCTCAGAAAAAATAATCGTAATCCTTTTGTACTTGATTCGCCACGTCCGACGATTTCGCTGAAAGATTATGCCTACAAAGAACTGCGATACAAATTACTTACTCTCACTAATCCTGAAGAAGCAGAAAAGTTGATGACATTAGCGCAGGAGATTGTGGACCTGAGATGGAAGACGTATGAGACGATGGCGATGAGCGGGGCGGAGACGTTTCATCCGGTGTTTTAATGTGAGAGAAGTAAGACAG
>JBATMM010000222.1:0-3285 GCA_049289835.1 Saprospiraceae bacterium
GAAATGCCCTGGAAGCACTGGTAGGGGCCATCTATCTTGAAAAAGGATTTGATACGACCAAAAGAATTGTCATCACAAAAATCCTCCGTCGTCATGTCAACATTCACGATCTCGAGGAGAATGATGATAATTACAAAAGCCAACTCCTTGAATTCTGTCAAAAGAAAGGAAGCGAAATCGACTATCGCGTCATCGAACGATTCAAGATTGAAAACCGTGACAGATTCAAGATCGGTGTCTATGTCGATGGAAAGGAAGTAGCGACAGGTGAAGACTTCAACAAAAAAAGTGCTGAGCAAAATGCTTCTTTTAAGGCGTTGAAGAGTATGGGGATTGAGATCTCAGATTTGTGAACCAGTACTTTACCCCCCGGCCCCCTGAAAAAGGGGGAGCTGTTTTGTTACCCCATTAAGATTTTCAGATATCCTTTCAAACCAATTTAGCTCCGTAAGAGCGACATCTCTGCAGCACGAAGTGCGGATGAAGTAATTTGAGTTCCGTAGGAGCGATATATTTTACCACGAGAATTTATAAATAAATATTCTTGTTCTTCCTCTTCGTTGGTCGCTACAATGGCTTGAATATCATTTTCTATATTCAAAACCATCCGTAAGTCTGACATAGTAGTCGGTATGATCTTCTATAAATTTACCAACAGGAATAAATCGCTTTCCAAATCTTTTCTTATCTCTTGCCAATCCCACAAAAGAAACATTCTCATCATATCTGCCTTTATGCGATGAAATGTATTTACCATCAGCTGTGAAAACATGACCATACTTTTCATCATTGAAAACACAATATTCCTGGTATGATGTCGGTCTATTAACTTTTGTCAACATGGGGCGTATTGAATCCGGAACTGAATTCCAATCAAAGTGGGATGTTTCAAAAAATACGACAGGATTTTCCTGAAGTAATTCAAATTTTTCATTAAAAATAAAATTTTGTCCATTTTCTTCGATGGTAAACCTTGCAGTACTATCTGTAAATTCTGTCAGATACAGTTGCCTGGATTCCATTGGAAATAACCAATAACCATCCAGGTTGTAAACACCATACTGGCCATCCTTTTTTACGGCAACCCATCTCAGCTTATTCATAACATGGGCATATTCATAAACAGGATCCAGGATGATAGAATCCAATTCATCTTTTACCCCAACTTTATTATCTGATGGATTGGAAAAAGATCTTGTTATCTTTTGCGCAACAGGAACAATTTTAGGCGCCTCCAGCGAATCACAATTTTCATATCGTTCCGTCACAGGAAAATATCTGCCATCTAAGGTTAAAAGATTCCATTCGATCTGATTACCATGTCTTATTCCCGCATGAAATGTACTATCACAGCCAGGAATGAAGGTAATAGTATCAAAATTATATGCTGACACTTGACCCGTTGTTAAGCTAGCCACAGCAAGCTTTGCATTTTGATTTCTTCCTATGATATAATTGTCATTCAAGTATAGTATATCATAAAAATCTTGTTTAAAGACCCGTCGACCTGAGAGATCGAGAATATTAAAGCCTTGGTTAAATGTGAATACGACAATATGACTATGCATGTATTCATCCCGATAGGAAGGCTTCCTGAAAGAAGGTTCCGATTTGCTTAATGGCCTGGATGGTTTAAAATAACATTCCTTTATAGCAGTGTTTTGATCTTTCCCAAAATAATAGATGGTTTTCACAGACCTTCCGCCAAGTTGCTCAACTAACTTTGAATACGTCTTGTCACTACCACCTAAGGACAAAATGGAATCTATTGTTAAAGAATAAATTCCTTCGCCATACATGTCTTTTTCAATATTAAAGGCTGGGAGCGATTTAAGGAAATCAATTTTCATCCCACGATCAATAATTACGATTTCAGGATATCGATAAAGGCGTGATAAACCATTTTGTTCACCATAAAAGAATGGGATTTGTCCGAAAGTATAAATCTTATCCCATGATTTTTTAGATACCCTTTTACCGGCATAATCAGCTATATAATACTTACCATTTTCCTGGAAAGGAACATAAAGCAACCTGGATAAACTATCCGGTAATTCATCTACAGTAAGCGGTTTAAACTTATATTTCTTTTTAAAGTAATCGCTTCCCTCCGAGTTGCCACTAGGATTTTGAGCACATGAAAATAAACTAGATGAAATGATAATACAAAATGAAAGAAGACAAATATTAATCACTCTGAAATTAACTTTTCTCATGTTAAAATATTTCGGCTCTCTGGAGCTCTAAGTATTAATCTTCGCTAATTTCCAATTCCCACTTTTCCTTCTTAATTCAAAATTCTATATTCCTTATTCCCGATTCTCTTCTTCATTTCAAATTTAAAATTCAATCAATTCATTCCTTTGACGGCATCCATAGCTTCATGCAATTTCTTTTTATTCGAATCACTAATCTCAACAAGCGGAAGACGTAATTCAGCGCCGCACCATCCTTTGTAATTTAAAGCTTCTTTTATTCCGACCGGATTTCCTTCGATATAGAGCCAATGATGCAGATCAAGCAAACGATAATGAATATGTCGTGCCTTTCCCCACTCTCCACTGAGTGCATAGCGGATCATCGAAGAAAAAGATTCGGGATAAGCATTTGCAATAACGGAAATAACTCCTTTACCTCCATTCGCGATAAATGCTAACGCTGTCGGATCATCACCAGATATCAGTGTAAAATGTGATGGTGCATATCTCGCCAATGCCGCCGCCTGATGTAAATCTGCCGATGCATCTTTTACCCCAATGAATTTTTTAGAATCATTCGCTAAACGAAGTAATGTCCCTGCAGAAATATTTGACGCAGTACGACTGGGTACATTATAAATAATCATGGGCAATGGCGATGCTTCTGCAAGGGCCATATAATGTCTGTAAATTCCTTCCTGACTTGGTTTCACATAAGCAGGACTGCTGGATAATATCGCAGAAATACCGGTGACATCAAAAGAAGAAAGTTTTTCACAGAGCTGTGCAGTATTATTTCCCCCAAATTGTCCTGCGATGATCGGTACTCTTCCGGCCACGGCTTCAATGGTGTGCTTAATCACTGCAGTTTGTTCCTGATCAGTTAAGCTCGTAGCTTCTCCTGTAGTACCGAGACTGACGATGTATTCCACCCCACCCTGGATGACCTTATCCACGAGCGATGAAAGTGCATTGTAATCAATGTAATTTTTTTTAAACGGAGTGACGAGTGCAACTCCCGTACCTGTCAGATCAAGCATAGACATCCGGTATCAATATATCTTTTGCAATGTATGCATTAGTTCAC
>JBATMM010000223.1:0-3002 GCA_049289835.1 Saprospiraceae bacterium
TCATTTAGATTTTTACCTCAGGTTTTATAATCCCTGTTTTCTCTCCGAAATATTGAACGAACCTTCGCATCTCATTGGCCAGTTCCGTATTCTGTGTGGCTTTGTAATATCCATCCGCCATTGATCCTAATGCATAAAACACATTCCGATCCATTTCAGCGACCTGGCACTCTTTGGTCCAGAGAAATAAGGTCGATGTATCGAGCGTGTCTTTATCCAGCAAGGATAAAAAGACAGATTTACTCTCTGCCGGATGTTTTTGGCCGCCTTCAGAAGCCTGCCATTCGATGTGATCAGGTACTTTATTCTCGTCCAGGCTGATGCGGACTATAATTTCTGATGAAGTAGACATATCAATTTTGAATTCTAAACAGATTAAATCAAAAGTCCCCTTTAGTGGATTTAGGGGTAAGATGCGAAGCTATATTTTTTCCCCTAAATCCCCTGATAAAGGGGACTTCAATTTCGTCCGTAGGATGTGTAATTAATAAAGCCCCCTTTTTCAGGGGGTTTGGGGGCAAAAAGAAACACTTTCTACTGATTATACATCTTCGCCAATTTGACAATCTCACTTCCGTGATAGATGTGTGTGCCCTGTTTGAGGCTTTGTGCTGATTGAACCATGGCTTTGGCTACATCATCCGCATCGATAGGCGCAATGTCAGCCAGGATCGAGCCTGAAAATCGTTGCAAGCCTTTCGCCAGCCTGCCGGCGATCTGTTCTGCAGGCCGCTGATCTTCCCGATTGCCCAACAATACAGATGGCCGCATGATGTGAATGCCCCAATAAGGTAAGCGTCTGACATTGGCCTCAAGCTCTCCTTTGACTTTGAGATAATAAATCAATGATCGATTGTCAGCGCCTATGCTTGAAACAAAAAGTAATTGATTCATTCCCTGAAGAGATCCTGTCTTTGCGATATTGAAAACGAGATCATGATCCACTTCATAAAAAGCTTCTCGTGTACCGGCCTTTTTCATTGTCGTACCCAGACAAATAAAAAGATCATCACCTCTCATCAGATGTCGATAATTGTCGGGCTGTGACAAATCCACTTCATAATGGATCAGTTTCGGATGACTTGCTTTAAGCGGGCTTCGGCCTATAGATATAACTTTCTCATACGCCTGATGCACCAATAGTCTACGAAGACAACAATTACCAATCAGGCCTGAAGCCCCAAAGAGAACAGCCACTTTGTGATGACGCTGTATCTCAACACCCGATAATAATTCTTCTAAAAGCTGGTTGGCCATGTAAACTCAATAGGCTACTTTCCTTGTGTAATAGGATACACTATATCCCCCCCATATACCAAGCCCTCCATGTATATTGGATTGCAATCGTGTATAACTTGAAAATGGACCCTGATTAGCATTACTAAACTCTAATGTATTCCAAAAATCAAAATGAGCTTCATCCATAGTGCACCATTTAATGGTCATGGTATCGCCTACAATATACAGACCAAATGCATTTGGTTCCACATCTCTGTCCGTCGTCACAGGATTGAAAAGCTGAAATTCAAAACTTTTGCCATCAAAAAATAAATCTTCAGTGACACTCGAAAAGGCGGTCTTCAATGGTCCACCATTTGTGGAACCAAAATAACGGTAAAAATTCCGCACACCTGCCGGGTCCGATATGCGACATCTCAATTGTGCAAGTGTGTCATTTGGTTTGCCCGGTGGCGCTTCAAAATGAAAACTATCCAAAGGAACCTGAACCGGAATATAGGTTGTGGCCGTGATCGTATGTCCTTCAGTGACAATCTTCAGATCATACGATTTATCCTGCTGAGGGTGCAACTGTCCGAGCACATCAAGATATACACAGTAATCAATGGCCAGGCTATCCGCATCAAATCCAAATTGAGCCGCTACTTCCTTACGTACTTCAGGTGTTAAATCTGAAAAACATAATTCCTGAAATACAAC
Organism: Saprospiraceae bacterium; assembly: GCA_049289835.1. GTDB lineage: Bacteria > Bacteroidota > Bacteroidia > Chitinophagales > Saprospiraceae > Opimibacter. The sequence continues at coordinate 1,939 of JBATMM010000223.1, forward strand.
CTCAAGATTGCCATCCGTGACACGAACATCCGCATCATGCACAAATGATCCGGTGAATTGATCCGGATTCAATGTCCCATAAAAATCAAAACTCTTTGTGAGGATCACATAAGGTGGAAATGGATTCTCACCGGCTTCGATATAACCTTCAACCACATATTTAGCTCCATCTGCAGACTTAGCGGGAGTATATTCCTGTTCACAGGATGCAAAGATCACCAACGCGAAAAATGCGGATAGTATATTGAATTTGATTTTCATTGCCATTTAAAATTCCATGTGATAGAAGGAAGAATCGGGAATATAGATACTTTGTATGCTTTGATCGTAGCTTCTCCCATCTCCAGATCAGTATTGTAATCAGTATACGTGAAGAACGTATTCTTCCGGTTGTAAACATTATAAACAGAGACAACCCAACTGGATTTAAATCTTTTCCCGGCGCTTCCTTTTGGTGTCCATGTCAATGATATATCCATGCGGTGATAAGGTTCTAACCGCTGACTATTGCGTGGTCCATAATCCGTCTGCAAATTGCCGGAGATCACATATAATCTTTCAAGAGGAGTAAATGTCCGTCCTGTAGCATATATAAATACTAACCCTGCCGTTAATTGCGGATTGATATTATAATTTGATACGAATGTCATATCATGCGTCCTGTCGTAGGTAGCCGGGAAAACACGACCGTTTTCAATATCAGGAAAAGTTCGTTCAGTGCGACTCAGTGTATATCCGATCCAGCCATTGAGGTCGCCTTTATTTTTCCGGACAAATAATTCTAATCCATATGCTTTTCCTTTCCCAAAAACAAATTCATCTTCCACCTGATCAACACTATTGTCTACAAAACTTTCGCGATAGTCAATCTGGTCATGCAGTGATTTGTAATAAGCCTCTACAGATGCTTCATAACCATTGTTCTGAAAGTTCTGAAAATATCCGGCTGCGTATTGCCAGCCTCGTTGCGGTTTGACGATCTCTGAACTTGGAACCCAAACATCTGCAGGCAATGTTGACGAACTATTACTGACAAGATGAAGATATTGTGTTGTCGCTGTCAC
>JBATMM010000224.1:0-19240 GCA_049289835.1 Saprospiraceae bacterium
AATGTCTGGTGGTAGCGACGTAGATTCAGCGGGAGAATTGATGATCAGTTTCCCTGTAGCACATGATGTGAGGAAAAAAAATGAAATTGTCAGCCATCTAATACAACGCATAAGTGGAATTTACCCTGTAGTTCGGTCTTTAAAATCAAAATCAAATCTAATGCTAAGAATTCATACCTGACACTTGAGATCATGGCTGTCTCCGGGAAGATATTGACGATCATTTGAAGAAGTGCCCAGGCTGATTGGGAAAATTTAATACGATAATACCACAGGACTTAATATATTGTATTATAAACCAACAAAAGTAAGTGTAGAGACCATTATTGAATATCCATCAAAACGAAATGAAATATAGTGTCCAAGTGGTGAAAATTAAGCCGGGTATCAAGTCTCTTGTATGCTTACTCGGTATCCTTCTTTTATTCTCCTGCTCCAAACAGCATAAGGAAATTGAACCTGAAAGCAACCTGTTCAGTGTACCTAAAACTTATCCTTTAAATACTCACGGAGGCTATATTATCAATCCCGTAAGTGGAGATAGCATAAGGCCGATTATTAATTCAAATGGCGATACAATAAAAACCGGAATATTAATCCCGACAAATGGGAGAGTTATCAGAAATCAAGATGTTTTAAAGCCAAAAGTTATTAAAGCAAAAACACCAAATATTATAAACACAAAAACAAACGTTTATGCTATTCCTCAAAAATTAAAAATTGTTCCGCTTGATTCAGGCAAGATTATAAGAATACCACTTGGTAAAGGGGATAGCTCCATAGTATTAAAAAACTCCTTTGGAATACCTCTTGTCACTGGAACTCCGGTAGTCATTTCTGGATCAATAGTTAAATGTATTCAACCTCAATACATTCCTGCATTACCACTTCGTATGAAGGATAATGCCATAAGTAATTTGCAATATTTAGATCTCGACCAGGGATTAAGTTCTTCATACATCCTGAGCATTCTTAAAGATAGAAAAGAAAACCTTTGGTTTGGATCAGAAGGTGGTGGGGTCTCACGATACGACGGACATAATTTTATTAACTACACAAAGGAAAATGGATTGAGCGACAATACAGTTTGGAGTATTCTGGAAGATAAAACCGGCGTTTTCTGGTTTGGTACAGCTTATAATGGCATATCCCGATTTGATGGAAGTACGTTTACAAATTATACTGAAAAAGAAGGTCTGTGCAATAATTTTATTTTATGTATGCTCGAAGCCAGAGATGGAAATATTTGGTTCGGCACGCAGGGAGGAGGTGTTTCATGTTTTAATGGCAAGACGTTTACAAATTACACAACTAAAGAAGGGTTAAGTAATAACACTGTCAGGTGTTGTCTCCAGGATAAAAATGGAAATTTGGTATTTGGCACACTTGGCGGAGTCTCCATTTTTGATGGAAAAACTTTTATTAATTATGATAAAAGTACAGGATTAATAGATAATGGTGTAAGAAGCATAATGGAAGATAAAAAAGGAAATTTGTGGTTAGGTACAAAAATGGGAGTATCCGTTTTTGATGGCTCTAAATTCACCCAACTAACTGAAGATGAAAATCTAAGCTGTAACAAAATATTCAGTATTGTTCAAGATAAACATGACAATATTTGGTTAGCAACAGTAGGTGGAGGTGTATCGAGATATGATGGAATTTCATTTACCCACTACACTGAATCTGAAGGCTTAAGTAACAACGTTGTTCAATCTATTGAATTTGACAATAGAGGTATTCTTTGGTTCGGAACTTACGGAGGAGGCATTTCTCGTTTTGACGAAAATAGCTTCAATACGCAGGAATTCAAAGATGTAGGTCAGATAAGGTGTCTTTTTGAAGATCATTCAGGTACAGTTTGGATTGGAACGTCAGCTGGGGGAGTATTGCTTGACGATGGATCGGCTTTGAAATCATATACAGAAAATGAAGGCCTTGCCGGGAACTTTATTTTGAGTATATGTGAGGATAAAAATCATATTCTTTGGTTAGGAACAGATAATGGTGGTGTATCCCGATTTGACGGCACATTTTTTACTAATTACGGGGAAGCAGAAGGCTTGAGCAATGGGAGAGTTCTGAGTATTTTGGCTGATAAAAAGAACAATATCTGGTTTGGAACAGAATCTGGGGGAGTTACTCGATTTGATGGAATTACTTTTACCCACTTTACTGATAAGGAAGGGTTAATTAATAATAAGGTATGGTCCATACTTGAAGATAACATTGGTAATATCTGGTTTGGAACAGATATTGGCGTTTCGAAATTCGATGGCAAGAATATATATAATTATTCTGAAAAAGAGGGCTTGCCAAATAGTGCCATTTATAGTATGACAACGGATTCGATTGGAAATATTTGGTTCGGAACCCAAGGAAGTGGTATAGTAAAATTTGATGGCAAATCCTTTACAAATTATACGACTCAGGAAGGGTTAAATGATAATTTAGTATGGAGTTTAATGAAAGATAAAAAGGGAAATCTTTGGGTTGGAACTGAGAAAGGGTTAAATAGTTTTTTTGATGTAAAGGACTTAAGTGCATCTAATTCAAATGCTGATACATTGAAGGATAAAGAGCGAATAAAAATTCTATCATTTAAACATAGTGATGGGCTGAAATCCATAAGTTTTTTAAACTGCAAATTAATCGATTCCAGAAATACAGCTTGGTGGGGGACAAGTAAAGAGATTGTGAAACTTGACCTAAATAAATTTTCCATACCCGTCGATACTCCTTCCATTTACCTAAGACAATTAGACATCAATGGTCAATTTGTGGATTTTCGGAATATGAAGGAAAGTACTAAACAAGGTATAGAGTACGATTCTGTTACTCTGTTTGAAAATTATCCATTGAATTTAAAATTAACGTATGATAATAATTATGTAAGCTTTCATTACAGCGGAATAGACTGGACATCTCCCAGCCAATTACGGTACAGCTACCAGCTGGAAGGTCTAAATAATGTATGGACCACCCCGACACAAGACATAAAAGCCGATTATCAAAACCTATCTAATGGCAATTATATATTCAAAGTGAAAGCAATTGGTGCTGCCCAAATCTGGAGCAAACCCTTTGAATATTCCTTCACCATCCTCCCGCCATGGTGGCGCACCAGATGGGCATATGGTTTCTATGTTTTGATTTTAGCAGGTCTTATGGTTTTAGCTGATCGTCAGTTTCGGAAACGACTACTACAAAAGGAGAAAGAACGAAACCGCGAAAAAGAACTAGCCCAGGCAAAAGAAATTGAAAAAGCGTACAGCGAACTGAAAGAAACACAGGCCCAGCTCATCCAATCCGCCAAAATGGCTTCCCTTGGCGAATTAACCGCTGGTATTGCCCATGAAATTCAAAACCCTTTAAACTTCGTCAATAATTTTTCAGAAATCAATACCGAATTGATAGGAGAAATGAAAGAAAATATCAATGCCGGTAAATTGGACGAAGTAAGATTAATCGCTGAAGACATAGCGGAAAATGAACAAAAAATAACATTCCACGGGAAACGCGCAGACGCTATTGTCAAGGGCATGCTTCAACATAGCCGGATGAGCACGGGAATCAAGGAGCCAACAAATATTAATGCCCTTGCTGATGAATTTTTAAGACTTGCGTTTCATGGCCTGAGAGCAAAAGATAAGTCCTTCAACTCCCGCATGGAAACACATTTTGACGAAAACTTAGGCCTTGTTAATATCATCCCTTCGGATATTGGAAGGGTGATTCTTAACTTAATTACAAATGCTTTTTATGCCGTTGCCGATAAAAAGAAACAACATACTGAAGGTTACGATCCTTCAGTCATCGTGACTACAAAGAAGTTAAAAGATAACTCAATTGAAATCCGGGTTAAGGACAATGGCAATGGTATTCCTTCGAATATTATTGATAAAATCTTCCAGCCTTTTTTTACAACCAAACCTTCAGGCCAAGGCACCGGACTCGGACTTAGTCTTAGCTATGAAATTATTACCAAAGGACATGGAGGAGAATTAAAAGTTGAAACCAAAGAGGGTGAAGGTTCAGAATTTATTATTCACATCCCGGCTTAAAAAGTTAATAGAATATATGAAAATATTGGTGGTTGATGATGAAACCGATATCCAGCCTCTTTTCATGCAAAAGTTTAGAATGGAAATCAAAAACCAGGATGTATTATTTGCATTTGCTTTCTCAGGCGAAGAAGCACTGGATTATCTTAATACCAAGAATCACGAAGCCGTACTTATTTTGTCTGATATCAACATGCCCGGGATGAATGGCCTGGAGTTGCTTGAGCACATCAAACAAAATAGGTATTCTCCACCACCCTATGTAATGATGATCACTGCTTATGGTGATCAGGAAATCTATAACAAAGCTATCCGTCTCGGGGCTGATGATTTTTTAACAAAGCCACTTGATTTTCAAAATTTAAAAGAGAAACTAAAAGCAATAAGAGGATGACAAAAATTCTGGTAGTAGACGACGAAATTGATATGGAGATATTGATCAGGAAAAAATTTCGTCAGAAAATCCGTGATGCCCAGTATGACTTCGTTTTTGCAAGCAATGGAAAACAGGCTTTGCAGATTTTGGAAGAAAACAGTGATGTTGACGTAGTCCTGAGTGATATTAATATGCCCGAAATGGATGGTCTCACATTATTGACAAAACTCAATGAGCAAAATAGCTTGTTGAAATCCGTCATTGTCTCTGCTTATGGTGATATGGATAACATTCGCACAGCTATGAACCGTGGAGCATTTGATTTTATTACCAAGCCTGTCAATTTTGAGGACCTTGAAACGACGATGGAAAAAACGATCAGGTATGTTAATCAAATGAAAGAAACATTAAAAGCCCTCAAAGAAAATAACATCCTGAAAATGTATGTTGATGCTACAGTATTAAATTTCATGGGAAGCCGGGAATTTGAAGCCTCATTGATGGCGAATGATACATTGGAAGCCACTGTTGTTTTTATTGATGTGTGCGGATTTACAGCCTTCAGCGAAAAGGAATCACCCGACACTGTGGTTAAATTACTAAATAGGTATTTTGATGTGATGGTCAAGGAAATAATCGCACAACACGGCCAAGTTGATAAATTTATCGGGGATGCTGTCATGGCGGTCTTTAAGGGTAACTATCATCTTGACAGGGCCATAGAAGCCTGTCTTGCTGTGAGAACAAAAATTAATAATCTGCCTCAATTGTTTGAGCATGTTTCTTTTGTCCCGAAAGTGACCATTGGTATTAATAGCGGAGAAATGATTTCGGGCAATATTGGCTCAGCTAGCTTGCTTAGACTTGATTTTACGGTGATCGGAGATGTGGTCAACACGGCACAAAGACTCCAATCTGCAGCCGCTCCAAACCAAATAGTGATCAGTGAGCTTGCTTATGAAAAAGTAAAGGATTCGTTTACTTGCAATAAAGTCGGAGATGTCATTTTAAAAAACAAATCATTACCCGTGACGATTTATGAAGTAATGGAGTAATTAATATTTTCACTGTGATGGATTTGCACTATTATTCAAATCTCCGATTTTAATTCCCATAAATTGAGGCTGTGCTGGTAATCCCGGTGGTAAATTATCCAACTCTATCACGGGAGGATCAAATCTCCATGAAGGAGACGAAGGCAGATATGTGATTTTACCTAACAGTAATTTAAGTAACACGACGATATCTCCGACTGAAACATTATTATTATCTGTAGCGTCAGCAGCAATATATTGCCAAGGCATATCAAACGTATCCTTTGCCAGCAGATGTTTCTGAATGGCCACGATATCAAGCAGATTGAGACCATTTGTTTGATTATTGTCTTTGCCGGGGGTGATCGTGTAATGGCCTTTTCGGTTTATTCCGGACAAACTGAACTGGCCCAGATCATCAGTTACAATGGTCTGCGTAGTTGAACCGGTTATGACGACATCCACATTTTTAACAGGACGCCCTAAAGGATCAGACACTTGTCCATGTATATCCACTAAATCACTTTTAACAATATTTTCAAGTGCCGGCCATTGCATGACCCCAATCTGATCAGGATCCAACCAGTCCTTCAATCGTGTTGCAGCAGTAGTACCATAATTCCATGATTTTGCCAATCGTCCTGAGAAAGCATGATTGACATCTTCACATCCCATCGATCCTCCATGCAGTTGAGCTATAAGATATCCATCCTGATTAAAAACAGGTCCTCCTGATGACCCCGGCTGATGTCCTCCTTCAGTAAATTTAAAACTGAGATGGTGTTTTCCAGGCGTAGTATAACCTTCCGACCATCCGATTTGGTTTTGATTTATAACTGCACCTGTAGTGCAGGTAGAAAATTTCCTTATATCTGCATTTGGATGATGCACCAAATAAAGCGTATCAGGTAATGCGATTGAATCACGGTTCCAACCTGCAAAAGTTACTTCCTGATTTAAGGGAACATCATTGTTGAGTAGCATCAATAAAAAATCAGAACCCTGGCCTGACGCTTTCAACTGGCAACCAGTGAGTGAAAAATACTGAGGCTCTGCTGCCGGATTTGCACATGAATCTGATTTATATTGCAGATCAAAGCGCCACAAATCATACTTCGGTGTGTATTGAAATGTACAATGATAGGCACTAAGGATGAGCGGTGATCTGTCGTTGCGTGTCGTATTGACAAAAGATCCTGAGCACCACCCTATTCCTTCATTCATGACCATCCGGATTCGAACAGTAGTATTGGATATTAATTGAAGGATTGAATCTTGCTTACAGGCTGCATTGGGCAAACAACTTAGCGCTGTTCCAAAACCAATACCTCTTCCTCTACCCTCTTCAGGATGATGTACATATATATTTTCAACAGAAAAAATGCTCTTATAACTTCGTTCACTACCGACTGACCATTCAAGATATATGGAGTTCGGATCAAATGAAGGCGTCAGAACCTGGTGATGATTGATATGCGGAATTTCAAATATGATTTCATTCGTTTTGCTATCCTTTAGATATAATTTTTCTGAAGGTGCAATTTCATCAATGCTCAATAATACTTCTATACGGCTTTGCTGATGGATTGCGAATTGATATGTGGAAGTCTGATCTGAAGTTATCGGCAGGGTACCTGAGGGAATATTGGTTTTCACACCCATGATCTCAAGTCTTCCATCATTCTGTTGGTCCCAATTTTGTTTATCAGTTTCTGACCAACTGATTTGAATAACCTGGAGCGTTTTTTCAGCTTGTTTTTGAAATTCTATGTGTGAAATGACCTGCGCTCTGACGAACGGGAAAGAAGCTACAGAAATTAAAAAAAGCAGGAAGATTCGACGCATGTTGTTGGGAAAGGAAAGTCAGGATATATTGATCAGGAACTCAAAAGTAACACCTTAAAGCGAACCTGCCTTAACATCACCTGGCAAACAATTGGTTAATATCCTTAAACGCTTTGAATTCCAATGCATTGCCACAGGGATCTTTAAAAAACATCGTGGCTTGCTCGCCCACTAATCCTTTAAATCGGATATAAGGCTCAATCACAAATTGAATTCCGGAATCTTTTAATCGCTGAGCAAGTGATTCCCATTCTTCCCATGGAAGCACAACACCAAAATGCGGAATAGGTACATCATGTCCATCTACCGGATTACTATGTTCCTGATGTTCACTTTTAGGTTGATAATGGATGACTAACTGATGTCCATATAAATCGTAATCAGTCCATAAGTCGGATGTTCTGCCTTCTGTACATTTCATCACATCATGATAAAAATGCCTGGCGATCGCCAGATCATCAACAGGTATTGCCAGATGAAAAGGATAAACAGATCTATTCATCAGAGTTTATTTCTTTGTTTTTTCCTGAATAATATTGGTTGACATATTTTGTTGACATTAAGACAAACTTCTTTATCCCCAAATCAAATAGATTCATTCTGGGTGCTAACCATACGAATATCGGAGAAATGAAATAATACAATTCAATACTTCTTCTTCCATACCATGTTGAAGACAATACATCATCTCTGAATTTTGTCATCAATACATATTCAGGACTTTGTCTTGAATAACAATACGTCACAAAATAACATGCCTCTCCTTTTAATTTTGCCATCAGATGATATGTTCTCGGTGGCAGACGCTCATGGCACGTCACCACTATTTTACCACCGGGAGGTCGCTCACCTACTTTGGATGTTCTAAACAAGGCATTAGTACGCACTGATGCTCCGGCGTAAATCATACCGGCTACAAATTCCTCATCGGCCCACTTGTCCGCGCTGATTTGTGTTTTTTGTTTGTCGATCAGGACAGGCAGATCCAGATGGATGTAGAGATTCTCATCAGTTGGATTAGAAATGGTCAACATCAGATTATACCATTTGCCTTCCACGCCTTCCTGGGCTTCCCATTTTGCTTTTAACGTAAGGGCAGGTTCGAAGGTAGCATCGATGGATGGAGGCGTAGGAGTATCCGCAAATTCAAGATAATTCCTGCCTTCAAAAAATAAATCACTTAACGCAGTGTTAAGGGTTTCCCAATCCCACAATTCAATTTCAGCATTTTCGGCCAGTACTTTGGCCTCTTTTGTAAAGCCGGAGGTGGTAATAATCCAGGATTGGTCCGTTTCGTAAAATTCCTTTGCTGCAATCGCTTGCTGGACCTCCAATTCTCCCAGTAATTGTTCAGGCATGTATCGCATCACCCTGATCACCAGTGCAGTGTCATCTTTCCTGGCGATAAGATTGGCCGTCAGATCGCTCTTTCTGGATATCTCTTCGACTTCATATCCATCAACTTTAAACAGATATTCGATGAATGATTCGAACTCTGATGGACTTAATTGATTGAAGCGCCCGGGAAGCGCACCGATCAGAAATCCTCGTATATCAAGCTGATTAAAATCCATCTATGCCGGAAAAATAATAATTTCGGGCCTCGATAGATAATAAATTGTTGCAATATGAAATTATTAAAGTCAATTATTCCTCTAGTTTCCTTACTCCTGCTGCTGGGTGCGGGGATGTCCTGCAAGAAATCTTCAGAAGCCGGCAAGGCTGAAGAAGGAGCCCAACCTGAAAGTACAGTTGAAAATGCACCTACTTCTCTTGAACCGACTGCCTTCGGGAGTGAAATGAAAAAGAATAATGCCGTGATTGTTGATCTGCGGTTTCCTGTCGAGTTTGAACAGGGACACATCGATGGAGCCATTAACATCAACTTCTTTGATCCTCAATTCAAAAACAATATCCTGGCTTTGGATAAGAGCAAAAAATACTTCCTGTACAGTAAAGCGGATGCTCAAACCAAGAGAACCGGCATTTTTATGCGCCAAAATGGTTTTACAGATGTCAATGTCATGAAAGGTGGTTGGGAAGCCTGGAAAGAAAGTCAAAAGAAATAAATTCTATCTCTTTTGCCAAAGTAACTTCCATGAATGATCCTTTTACTCGCGGTTATTCAGGCAAATCACTTTCACAAAAATTGGGATTGAAACCGGGCATGAAAGCGATTGCCATTTCACCACCCAAAGAATATAAGAGATGGTTAGGAAAAGAGGCTTCGATTCTTGCAGCCCGAAGTATCCCACCCTGGGATTTTGTGCACATCTTTACCAATAAATTGTCAGATCTGGAAAATCAACTATCTACCATAAGATCTGAAATTGAGAGTAATGGTATGGTCTGGGTATCATATTATAAAAAGTCTTCCGGCTTACAGACTGAAATCACCGAAGACCTGGTGCGTGAAACATGTTTTCCATTAGGATTCGTTGATGTCAAAGTTTGTGCTGTTACTGATGAATGGTCCGGATTGAAACTTGTGATCCGCAAGAAATTACGTTGAGCATGTTGCTTAATTTTACATTTATGAACATTCCTTTTTCAAGAATCTTAATACTCGGATTTCTCGTATGCATCGTTGTCTCATGCAAAAAGCAATCATCGAATATTCCCGAAATTGATCAAAAAGTATTTTCAGCATATTGGGGACAGGGGAAAGGTGAGGTATCAAGCTATAGCCTGGATCAGTCGCGATATGGTGCTCAACATGAAGGAAGTGTAGTGCTGGTCTTTGCAACGGAAGATATGAGCGTATCCAAACAAGTTAAACTTGATGATCCTATCCGAAATTCATCTGATGCGATCAAAGTTTTGAAGCTCAACACAAATAAGGAATTTGTGACCGGTGTTAATAAGTATTCGATGATGAGTTCTGTTTTTACACCGGTGGATTATGATGATAATGCCCGTTCATTAAAACTGACTTCAGGTTGTCAGGATTGGAATGGACAATCATTCATCCAGTTTAACTGGAAAGGGAACAGATATGAAGTAAAGCAAATGTCATATCAAGAATCTGAGGATGATAAATCATTTTCGTTAGTCAGCACATGGCTCGAAGATGAAATATGGACAAAGATCAGGGTGGCGCCAAATACGCTTCCTATAGGTAATGTGACAATGATTCCTTCAGCGATGTACGCCCATTTAGCACAGCAATCTATCAAAGCCTATGATGCAGTCACATCCATAAAATCGGACAGTGCCGAATACACATATATCATTCAGTATCCAGAGATAAAGAGAACCATCGAGATTAATTTCCAAAAAACATTCCCCTATAAAATAATGGGCTGGAAAGAAACGTATGGGAATAATGAAGTGACCACGGCCCGTATTTCAAACACGATCATATCTGATTACTGGACTCACAATCAACCGCAAGATTCAGTATTGCGTGAAGAACTTCATTTGAAGTAACCATTGGCCCCTAAATCCCCTAAAGGGGACTCATAGTTTTCCCCAGCTATTGAATGAATGCTACATTGCGAATATTGTTTCTTTTCTGCAATTGTTGAAAGAAGAAAACAGAAAGTCCCCTTTAGGGGATTTAGGGGCAAATAGTGCGTCATGCTGCCGTACTCACATATTCAATCGGCTTACCCGGTGTCCAATGAACATGAAGATTGAACGGGGATCTTGTTTCCACATTTTCAATTCTGACCCAGCCATCTCCCCAAATACCAATCACGTGAATCCACCCATCTATACGATCTAACTCACCCAGCCAGGTTCCCTGATTCAGGAAACAAACCGGTTTAACAGTTGCTCCAGGTTCAGCAAATAGACCTATATCCTTTTTGTTCGTATATAGATGAGATTTAATCATGATAGTAATGGTTTAAATATCCTGCTCTGTTACTAATATAATGTCTCGAGCAGGAGAAATGTTACCCTTAATACGACGAAATGGCAAGTTTCGATGTCGATCAGGTGTAAATAGTATATAAATTGTCTGGAGGAAGGCTTTACTTTTCGTATAAATCAAAAAGTAATTGGAAAACCAATCACTAAGCTGAGAAATTGAAATTAAAATGTGGACGAAGAAAAGAAATGATGGTAAGGTGAAAAATCTAAGGCCTTATACTATCTCTTTCTGCCATCTCTTTCAATTTGACTATACTATTGAATGGGGTTTCAACGGCATGAAAATTAGAAAGCCATGGTGGCACATAACCTCCGGGATTCTGAATGATGACATATTCAAGCGTACATTGATGATTGGGGCGGTCATGGACTTCCCAATATCCTTCTGATTGCTTTATCTGTATCGCATCCGTTCTTTTTTCAATGTAGTTAGGCACGGATCTGAAATGCAAAGAAGATTCAGTTGAAGAATGCTGATGTTCCAACCTCGATACCTGGTAGCGGTTTTGCATCGGCCAGTCTGCATCCTCCAAAATAAACACATAGTATGTTTCTGCTTCGGGTTGATTGACAAGATAACTGTCAGATACATGATACATCCATAATTTGTAATTGCTAAAAGCCATAAGGATCTCCATGACTTTGTCCATCGAAGCATTTATTGTCGTAGTGACTTTGATCTGCTTGTAGGGTGATGCTTCATCCAGCTGAGTGTATACTCTGACACCCTCCTTCTCTATTTCCAATACCCAGTCATTTTTAGGACTGGCCTGCAATAGTGTAACGAAACAAACAATACTGAAATATAAAATGAGCGTAAGTTTCATGTCATGTTCAGTTTATTATTTTGAATGAATCCAAAAATTTATTCATCGTTGCATCCGGATTATTATTTACCAGACCAAAAGCCTGGAGTCCATAATATTGATTACCGGATATGATCAAATGACCCCTGATCACACCTTTGCCATTGAGATAAGCTGCCTTCCATATGCATATGTCCCGGTCCCACTCGCTGTTATAATCCACATAAATCAATTCACCTTTCACCGAGGTAAGCAATTGATCAACCGCGTTTTCAAAAAGCTCACGATGGTAAAGATAATCTGCAGAATCTGATGTGACAGGCAACTGGTAATGATCAATAACCAGGGCTATTGACATGGCTGAATCGGAGACAGAACCACCATTGTACTGATGATATACGATAGGATCATTTGATGTTGGTAATTCTTTGGTAGACAAAGAAAGCTCAAAGGGGGCCAGGATCTTAAAATGAGCTTCGGGATGGATGCTCCATGTCCAATCATGTTGACTGAACCCGATAAATGATGAAAGCAGGAACAGCAAAGGAAGCATGCTGAATATGTATTTTGGCATCCGGATTGAATATTAACGTTGACCTGTCCCCAGATGTTACTTAAAATCAATTGCCTTGCAAGGGATTTCTTCACAATCATGCTCTTGTTGAGTTTGGTGCTAAGTGGTTGTCGCCAGGATCATCCCTCAGGAAGTGAGGAGGAATCGGCTTATCTGGCAGATTATGAATCCCCGGATAGCAAATGGGGTTTCATCAATAAGGAAGGTGAATTGGCTGTCAAGCCGGTTTATGACGACGTCGGGTTATTTTCTGAGGGTCTGGCTGCAGTCAATAAGAAGGGTTTGTGGGGATTTATTAACCATAAAGGAAAACTAGTCATTAACCCGGCATTTCGGTCTGCCTGGGCTTTTCATGAGCGCAAGGCAAGGGTTCAGCCATTTAACCAACCGGCACAATTTATTGATCGGGAAGGAAACGCAATGAAAACAAATGGATGGTCGGCCGAAGATGATTTTTCTGAGGGCCGTGCCAGGGTAAAAGTCGGAGATGCTTATGGTTATATTGATTCCAACGGGACGGTTGTGATCCAGCCTCTTTACACCCGAGGATGGAATTTTAAAAATGGGGTCTGCATTGTCGAATACCAGGAAAAACTAGGGGTGATTGATTTGCAGGGATCTTATATACTCAAACCTGAATTTGATTTTATTAAAATGACCGGGCATCAAAATATAATGCTATGTCGTAAAGAAAATAAGGCATTGGCTTATGATACAAGTGGGAAGGAATTAGCAAGACTGCAAGATTGCAAAATGGTCGATAGTGATGGACATTTGATTTCCGTGAGAAAAAAAGAAATAATGTACCTGGTCGATCTGTCAATGTCAACATCAAACAAACCTTTTGAATATGCTAATATCATTTACCTGGAAGATTCTTTATGGGCAGGAAAAACCAAAGAAGGTTATTTACTTCTGAATGCTTATGGAAATCCATTGTCATCAAATGTTTATAATCAGATCAATAAATTTTCTGATGGCCTCGCAGCTTTCAGTAAAGGAGATTTTTGGGGCTATATGGACGAGAAAGGAATAGAAAAAACCAGTGATGTTTTTGGTCTCGCCTGGGATTACAGGGAAGGATTGGCTCGTGCGGCCTTCAAGGATGGAATTGGCTTCATTGATGCACAGCAAAAATTGGCATTTTATCCACCGGAAGGTTCAATAGATTTGAGGGATTTTGCAGAAGGAATGGCAGCTATACGATTCCAATGATATATCCGGATAATAAAGGTTTATTCTTTTTGGTTTCAATATCGATGATCAATCAATATGTTTCATGAGAAATAAAAAAGCAATTCAATTATTTCTTCTCTTTTATATTACTGTTCTGGGCATCAATTGTACACAGTCTCAGGGGACTCCACTCTATGATATTCATAAGTCTGCTACCGGAAAGAATGGAATGGTCGTCACTGTTCATCCATTGGCCACAGAGGTAGGTTTAGACATTCTGAAGCAGGGAGGAAATGCAGCTGATGCGGCTATTGCTGTTCAATTTGCACTTGCAGTAGTTTATTCCAAAGCAGGAAACATCGGTGGTGGTGGGTTTCTTGTATATCATAAAGCAGATGGGAATATAGTTTCATTAGATTATCGTGAACGCGCTCCATCTGCTTCTTTCAAAAATATGTTTCTTGATGGCAAAGGGGATGTGATAAAGGGATTGAGCAGAGAAGGCATTCTTGCAGCAGGTATCCCCGGCACTGTAGCAGGGCTGGAGGAAACGCACAGATCACTTGGAAAGCTTCCATGGTCAGCATTGATTGAGCCATCGATCCGCCTCGCTGAAAATGGATTTAAGATCACCAAACCTGAAGCCGAAAGGTTAAATGAATTTAGAGAAGTATTCATTCGTTTGAATCCGCCTGATATGCCATTTCTCTCAAAGGAAAAATGGATAGAAGGTGATGTTTTAATTCAAAAAGAACTTGGTGCAACACTTCGTCTGATTGCTTCAAATGGTAGTGCCGGTTTTTACGATGGTACGAATGCTGATAATCTTCAACGGTTTTCAAAAATGAAACATGGTCACATTACAAAAAAAGATTTGCTTTCCTATAAAGCCATTTGGAGAAAACCAATCCATATTCAGTGGCGGGACTATGATATTTATACCATGGGTCTGCCATCAAGCGGTGGTATTGTCATGGGTCAGATTTTGAAAATGATTGAGCATAAACTTATAGATAGCCTGGGATATCGTGATCCGGGAAATATTCATCTCATCGTCGAAGCCGAAAGAAGAGCTTATGCGGATAGAGCATTATACCTTGGTGACGAAGATTTTTATAAGGTACCGGTAGATAGCCTTCTCTCCCCGGCTTATATCGAAAATCGTTTCAGTGATTTTAATCCTCATCATGCGTCATCAAGTGGCACCATCGATTCTGCGCTTTACAAATTTTCAAAAGACCATTTCGAGACAACCCATCTTTCGATAGTTGATGGAGAAGGCAATGCCGCATCTGTAACCACTACTCTGAATGATAATTTTGGTTGTAAACTCTGGGTTCCTGAGGGTGGCTATTTTCTCAATAATGAAATGGATGATTTCAGCGGCAAACCAGGCGTGCCAAATCTTTTCGGTCTTATAGGCGCAGAAGCAAATGCCATAGCTCCCGGAAAACGAATGCTAAGTTCAATGACACCAACTATTGTAGAAAAGAATGGAAAATTGTGGATGGTGCTGGGCACACCCGGAGGCTCAACCATTATCACAAGTGTCCTGCAGGTGATTTTAAATGCAGCCGCTTATGGTATGAACATTGACGATGCAGTGCAGTCATCAAGATTTCATCATCAATGGTTACCGGATGAAATAATGCATGAGAAAGATGCTTTCTCTCCCGGGTTAATCGAATCGCTTACCAGGATGGGTTACAAATTGAAACCCCTGGAAGCACTTGGCTTAATAGAAGCTGTCATGGTAGATGACTATGGTATACTTCATGGTGCTGCTGATCACAGAAGTGAAGATCATGCTGCCGGGTATTAATTTAAACGGTCATGCTTTGTGAATGAATCACAGACTTTCCGATCAAAGCCCTATACGCATGTTCTGTCATTAATATTGACTCATTACCCAGGAGAATAAATTGTTGTCTAGCCCTTGTCATAGCGACATTCAGTTTTCTATCTACTCCTTCCGCATTTAAAGACATAATCCGTTTAAGATTCTGGGGGTTATTCACTGCACAGGACATTATGATGATATCCCTGGCTCCACCCTGATATCTTTCGACAGTATCCACCGTGACATTTTTCATATTCAGATCCGATTGATGAGCTAAATGAAGGATAGAAGCAATCTGTGCTCTGAAAGGAGTAATCACACCAATCGACCAACCTAGTTTTTTATCTACTATCAGATTTTGCCACGCATTGATGAGTTCTATCGTCTTACGAGCTTCATGCTGATTGGTCTTAAGATATGTTTCTGCTAAGTTGGATGTTGTAGGAAAATAAATAATTCGATCATGGAACAGTGGGTTAGTCTGATGACCGGTCACAGAAAATAGAGCTGCTTCCTGTGTCACCGGATCAATACACCTTAGTTGGTGATTGTACACATGGACATTTGCAAATGCCTGTATTTCTGCGTGCATCCTGCCTTGTTCATTCAGGATACCGATCATATGATTCCATCCTTTTGCAGCATACAATCTGTAGATCCTTTCGAAGTAGGACATCCCTTTGTCGGTGAGCCCGATCCGCTTGGACCATTCCTGTCCCGGTGGAATTACACTCAGATGAGCTGATTGCGTTGACACTGCAGGAAGTTGCATATGGTCTCCGATCAATATTGTTTTATCAAACCGTGTCAATAAGCCAACCATCGTAGGTTCTAATATCTGTGAGGCCTCATCGATAATCGCAACATCAAAATCAACTAATTTGAAAATTTCATTTTTCCCCTGAATGGAGGCAATTGTAGCCACAAAAATCCTGGTGCCATCAAGGAGATTTTTAATCTCACTGCGCTTTATCATAGGCTCAATGACAAGATCAAGAAGTCGATCACGATATCGCTCACCTGTAGCTGCCTTTGAACCAATCCGGATATAATGTTTAATCACCTCTTCGCCTAAATCATGCAATGCCTCACATATCTCATCCACTGCTTTATTCGTATAGGCTAATAATGCAATCCTGTCCTTTGTATGAAAAAAATAATGCCAAACCCAACTCTTCAACATCCTGCTTGTCTTACCCGTGCCCGGAGGACCCCACAGAAGATATAGCGGACCTGCATCCAATGCTTCTTTATACAAATCGATTTGAGTTGGAGTCAGGCCACCAGGAACAAGCCATTGTTTTTTCTCTTTAATATCTGGTGGTCTGAGCAAACCAAAAATACGCTGTCGTACAGTGACGTTAGAAGAAATAAATAGCCATAAGGATTGATACAATGATCTGAAACTACTATCCAGAAGATCATGTTCCAGGTTCCAGTATTTAATATTTTCAATTTGTCTTGTATGTATCTGAAGATTACGAAGTTTTATAACCACTTCTTTTGCATTTACAGATAATACATTGGCGCGATGAAGTTGATATTTTGTTGGATCCGTTTTTCCCGAAGGATCATAAGGATACATCACAGCTATATCACCTGCCCGGAAATTGGCCAGTGGATTGGTTTGCTCACCCCTTGAGAAAGTAATTAATGTATGATTTGCAGATTGATCTACACGGACCAGTTCAAGTCCACGCAATATCTGGTATCGTTCTTCTTTTATTTCAACTTTATCAAGCCACAATCCGGCAAGCCCACCGGTACCCTCACCATTGTCACTCCCTATTCGCGCCAACATATGTTCTCGTGTGATAAAACTTGCAAAGGCTTTGAAATAACTTTTTTCACCCGGCGATAGTCCTGAATACACTTCATGCCATGTTGCAATATTTTTTTGAATAAATCCCTTCAAATTTCCATAACGTATAGTATCGATTTCTTCAAAAATATCCCTGCTGCCTTCTCTATCTAATTGCAACATCCTGAATTGGAGGAGCACCAGCTCATTCCGGTTATGTATGGTTTCTTTCTGCAATGACTCTACAGAGACAGCAAAACGAAGAGGATTTTCAGTTACAGAAGAATATAAAATAAAATTAGCCCGATGATGTTTTGGACCATGCACGGACTTGATCAGAAGTTCATACAAAAGTGTCTGATGGTAATTAGAACTACTCAGTCCATAACTATTCGGTTTAAAAGGCTTGCCACTTTTGAGTTCGATGATTGAGGCCCCTTGTTCTTTTTCATGTTGAAAATAAAGATCAAGACGTCCTTTGATCCCGTATTGAGGACTGAAATAACTCGGTTCAATGACACAATCCTGTCGATCAATTCCTAAAGCCGGGAACCGTTCTTTAATCGCTTGTACGATATTGTCAAAATGTGATTGCATCCGGTTGTACATGTTCTTCACCTTTGCATCTGTCATCTGCACAAATTCTATCGGGTAGATTTTAAATGATCGCGTAAATAAATCAGGATAGGTGGAATCCGTATCCCGGATCAATTCATCAAGAAAATAATTCGCGACCTGACCTATCATGATGGCTTCAGTCGTTTCGGATGGAAGAAAGACATCAATAACATTAACAGCCAACGGATCTGGTCCGTCAGACCATGCACCGGCTATGGATGTCACATCGATCAGCAGATCGGGCATGATCACGATGTATCCCGGGATGTATTGATTTTCTTCTGTACAATCAATGTCTGTAAGACCAAGCACTAAAGGCAATCCAATTTCTTTAATGGCTAATTCTAATGTATCGGCATAGATATCATTTACACCTTCAACACAATAGTGAAGAATACATGTTTTGTCAGGCTCTTCTTCATCAAGAATGGAAAGCAACTTGTTCTCCTGATCCCATTCCACAGCTACTACTCTGGCAAATTTCTTTTTAAATCTTCCCGGACGTCTTGCAGGAGGCAACTTAGGTAATGCAGGAAAAACAAATGAATTCTTGACAGATGATTCCGTTGATTCTGTTTTGCATATGGCCATCAGGTATTCGATGGTTGCTTTTAATATAGGCAGAAGTTCGTGGTCTGACATCTGCCGTTGTTTTAATTCACGTCTCGGAATCTGAAAAGCATATGACCAGGCTTTTGTCAGTTGATAACGGGATACTATGTAACTGACACGTGCAAACAGTGTGTTGAAATGTAGTGCCGAAGCATCAGTCAAAGTCGCAATGAGATCATTGTATATTTTTAAAAAATACACACACTTTTCTTCATCGGTCCGAACTTCGTCTAATACCCGTTGATAGAGTTTTTCAATTCCGGGGAACCTGGTATTCATAACTGGCGAAAAAATAATACTTAAAAATAAGGAAGTTTAGAATACAATGGAAATTTAATATTTGTCTTGAAATGAATACACATCGGTTCCGACATTTCAGATTTTCATATAAACCTGTCTATTTCATTACATTTGAGCACTAACTAACACTTTTTACCAATAAATGGACCTGATCCGGATTATGGCAACCAATCTAACAGACCTATTCAAAAACTCTTTTGGTGACATGCTTGTCCGGGAATGCAGCGGATTACTTGGTGAATCCGCCCAAAATATTTCTGCCTCAGTGGATGCCATCGTCTCCAGTGTATTTGGTGCTATGATTATAAAGGGCAGCAC